>JAADEK010000032.1 GCA_013153455.1 Aquificota bacterium | reverse complement strand
ACGACCTCGGGAGACCAAGCGTGAAACTCCCCGCCCTTCCTCGCCTTCATGTGTCCCCCTACGTCAAGCTTCGGCTCATCCGTTTCGTAGCCCGCGTTGTGTCGCGCGAGGGTTGAAGCCTCTATCTCGTCTATGCCGTCCGCCTCAAGCGTGACGGGTGTTCCTGTGAAGTATTCCTCAACGAAGTCCTTGTTAAGGCACACGCTGTCAAATATCTGAGCACCTTGGTAAGAGTTTAGCGTGGATATTCCCATCTTTGACATTATCTTCAGGAGTCCTTTCTCAAGCGCTTCCTTATACTTGAAGACAGCTTCCTCGTACGGGAGGTTTATCTCTCCCTTTTGAACCATATCGTGTATGACTTCGTAAGCAAGATAGGGGTAAACCGCGCTCGCGCCGTATCCTATGAGACAAGCTATCTGGTGGCTGTCGCGCGCTTCTCCCGTCTCAACGATAAAGGAGACCTTATGAGCGAGCCCGAGGCGGGCGAGGTGCTTAACGCTCGCGGAGACCGCCAAAAGCGCGGGTATCGCTACGCGATACTTGCTTATATACCTGTCCGAGAGGATGATTATGTCCGCTCCCTCACGGACCGCTTCCTCTACCCTCCTTTGGAGGGTCTCTATACCGAGTTTCATGTCGTTTATGGGTATCTCCTCGTAAAGGGCGTCCATGAGAATCTCCGAAACCCTCCTTTCCCCAGCCATGTCTTGAAGCTCAACGATGTTGTAGCTCCTCTCTTTGGGGTATGCTATGGGTATGCGGACGACCTTAAAGCGGTCCTGCTCCTCTATCGCTTTCAGTTGGTAATCAAGCAGTATGGGGCTGTCTATCTGGAGACGCTTCGCGTGCTCTTCGGTCTCTTTTAGGAAGTTTCTCTTGTAGCCGAGGTTCATCCTAAGGGACATCACCGCCTTTTCACGTATTGGGTCTATGGGGGGGTTTGTGACCTGTGCAAAGCGCTGTTTGAAGTATCTGTAAAGGAGTTGGGGCTTTTCGGAGAGGGGAGGGAGGGGTGTGTCGTCACCCATAGCCCACGTCATCTCGTTCCCGTTTTCCGCCATATACTTTATCGGGTTCTTTATCTCCTCCTCGGTCCACCCGAAGGCGACGAGCTTGCGTATACGCTCCGGGTCTTCCTTCGGCTTTTGGAGTTTGTATTTCTTTTCAATCTCCGAAAGCCTGAGGAGGTTCTTTTCTATCCATTCTTTGTATGGCTTTGAGTTTGCGAGCTCCTCAAGTATCTCCTTAGTTTTCTTTATCTTTCCTTTCCCTATCTCAACGATTAGGGTATCCCCGGGTCCGAGCCTACCCTTCTCAAGGATTTTCCTGTTCCCGAGTTCAACCATACCGACCTCGGAACCGAGAACAACAAGACCGTCTTCGGTGATAACGTAACGTGCGGGACGAAGCCCGTTCCTGTCAAGGTGGGCTCCTATCGTCTTTCCGTCGGTGAAGGCTATCGCCGCGGGACCGTCCCACGGTTTCATTAGAAGAGACTCATACTCAAGGAAAGCCCTTACCTCGGGCGAAAGCTCAGGAACAGCCTCCCAAGCGGGAGGTATGAGCATATACATAGCGTGCTCCGGCTTGTATCCGACGAGACAAAGAAGTTCAAAGACCTTGTCAAGCGAGGCGGAATCGCTCTCCTCGTGCGAGACGAGGGGCTTTATAAGCTCTTCCCTTCCCTTGAGGAGTTCGTGTGTGAGCTCGTGCTGTAGTGTAAGCATCCAGTTGCGGTTTCCCTGTATCGTGTTTATCTCACCGTTGTGCGCGAGGTATCTGAGGGGCTGGGCGAGGCGCCAGTTCGGGAGCGTGTTCGTTGAATACCTTTGGTGAAAGAGGACGAAAGAGGTCTCGTAGTCCTCATCTTTCAGGTCTTCGTAGAAGTTGTCAAGTTGGGGAGCGACGAGCATACCCTTGTAGACGATGGTTCTGTCCGAAAGTGACGCGACGTATACATCTTTTTCGTATTTTTTCTCTATGCGCCTGCGCGCAAAGTAAAGCCTGAGCTGTCTTTCCTCCTCCGGTATACCCTCAAGGTCAAGAAAGAGCTGTTTTATCGTGGGCATCACCTTGAGGGCGACCTGACCGACCGCTTCCTTGTTTACGGGAACCTCCCTCCAGCCTACGGGCTTTATCCCTTCTTCCTTAAATATTTCTTCTATCTTTTCCTCAAGCTCCCCGTAGAGGAAGAACATACCGACCGCGAGGTTCTCCTCGTCCGAGAGCTTATACCCGAGCCTGTCTATCTCCCTGAGGATTAATTTCCTCGGTATCTCGGTAAGTATTCCCGCACCGTCCCCCGTCTTCCCGTCTCCCCCTATCGCTCCCCTGTGGGTGAGGTTCTTAACCGCGGTTATGCCTTGTTTGAGCAGTTCGTGACTCTTCCTGCCGTGGATATCGCAAACGAAACCGACACCGCAACTGTCCATCTCTTGCCACATTCTTCCACCCCTGAAAAGGTTGTAAGTATTTATAATTTACTACGGAAAATCCCCCTATTGGGCGGGTTGAGTCCTGAGTATGCCCTTTAGCTTCCCGTTTTCAAGTTCAAGGATTAGGTTGCAGTATCGGAAGGTGTAGGGTCTGTGGGCTACGACGAAGAACGTCCTGTCCCGAAAGCGTGAAAAGAGAGCATCAACGACCTGCCTTTCCGTCTCTTCGTCAAGCGCGGAGGTAGCCTCGTCAAGGACGATGATTCTCGGGTCTTTGAGTATTATGCGCGCGACCGCGAGCCTTTGCTTCTCACCCCCCGATAGGTTCCTCCCGCCCTCCTCTATCCTCATATCAAGGCTCTTCACAAAATCACACCGGGCGAGCCTGAGAGCCTCCCAAAGCTCTTGTTCCGTCGCGTTCGGTTTTGCTATGAGGAGGTTCTCCCTCACCGTTCCCCGAAAGAGTATCACCTCCTGTGAGAGATAACCTATCTTCCTCCTCAGGCTCGCGAGCCTAAACTCGTGAAGCTCCGTCCCATCAACGCTTATACTCCCCTCATACTCAAGGAGTCGGGGAATAAGCTTCACAAGGGTAGACTTCCCGCTACCCGTCGGTCCCCTTATCCCTACCTTGTCCCCCCTGAGGACCGCAAAGGAAATACCCTTTAGTATCTCCTTTTCCCTCACCTTTACCCTTACGTCAGAAAAGCGCATCTCGCGCTTCAAGTCCTCAAACTCCTTAACCCCGTCCCTCTCTTCGGGGAGGTTGAGAAGCTCAAGGAGGCGCTCAAAGAGGGGAACGGAACCCTTTAGGTTCATAACCGCCTTTTGAATCTCCATAATCGGCTTTTGAATCATAAAAAGGGCGGTAAGGAATGAGATGAAATCGCCCGTGCTTATGTGTCCGCTCAGGATGCGCATACCCCCGACGAGGAGGATGAGCGCAACGACCGCATAACCGAAGAGGTAATTCGCCACGGTGTTCGTTATGATGTAGAACTCAATCTTTAAGGAAGAGCGGAAGAGTTTTCTTGAAAACTCAAAAAAGCGCGACAAAAAGAGCCTCTCCGCGAGGAACACCTTTATATTCTCAATCCCCCTCAGTGTTTCCGAGAGAACCTCCGCGAGGCGTGAAACCTCGCTCCTTTGGCGCGCGAGATACTTCTTCTTCTTTTGGGAAAAGTAGCGCGTGAGGAGGAGCATAAACGGAAGGAGGAAGAATATAAAGAGTGTAAGGACGAAGTCCCTGAAGAGCAAAACAAAGAAAAGAACGAGGGCGACCAGGGGTTCCCTCACGAGCTTGGGTATGTATTCGCCGAAAACCCTCTTGAAGGCTTCAAGGTCGCTGACTATCCTGCTTATGATATCCCCCGATGAGGAGTAGAGGAAGTAGTTGAGGGGGACGCGAAGGAGCTTCTCGTAAACCTTGTTTCTGAGAATCATTACGAGCTTTTCCGAGAGGTAAGCGAGCGAAAAGCTTGATATGAAGTATCCCGCCTGCATAACGAGGGCGGAGGAAAAGAGTAAAAGGACGTAAAGGAGGAGCTTTTGGCTGTCCTTTAGTATGAGAACGTCGTCAACGACGCGCTTCACGAGGAGCGTAAGCGCTCCCGCACCCGCGGACTGAATCAAGGACCCGAGAAGCGATATGAGAAGGATATGGGCGTAGGGTCTTGTGAGGGAGTAAAGCCAGCGCCAGTAATTCATCTAACCGGTTTCCGGAAGCTCTTCCCTCGTCTCAAGCTCACCCGAAAGGTTCAAAATCTTCAGTATATCCTTGTAGGGCTTTACCTCCTCCTCAAGCTCGCGCTCAAAGACTTCCTTCCCGAGCCTCTCTATAGCCTTCTCGGAGATATCCGTAAAGACCTTAAGAACCTGCATCTCTTCCCGCCTCGTTAGGGTTCGGGATGTATTTATCTTGCCATCTTTCACAAAGAGGGGAGGGATTTGTGCCACGCGAAATACGAGCTGTGATAGCTCCTCACCGAGTGAATACTTCGTCAGTATGTTCTTGAGTTTGTTCAGGAGAAAGAGGTAAAAAAGGTAGTTGACGTTCGTCGGGTATATACCCCGAAATAGAAAAACGTAATCGGGTTTTTTGAGGAGTATACGCCAGTTTTCGTCCCAGCGGGCGTTTTTCCTCGCGGAAAGGAGCTTCCCGTCCTTAAAGACGTATATATAACTCTCCTTTCCCTGAACTATCTTAACTATCCCTTCCTGTCTGAGGGACAGGAGCGTCAAAAAGAGTTTACCCAGGGATATATACTTGCTCTCCGAAGCTATGACGGGCTTTCCTATGAAGGCTTGTGAGAACGTCTCAACGAACTCCCTGTTCAGCTTGACTATACTCGCACGAAAGTCCCCGAAAACCTCCATAAAGTAATCAAATATCTCAACCGAGACGGGGTATACCCCGAAAATCTCCCCGTCCTTGAAGAATGTGTATATCTCCCTGTCGTTTCCCTCTATCTCAACAAAACCCGTAAACCTTGATACCTTAAGGCTCTCAAGTATGGAAAGGAGGTTTACACGCTTGTATTCAACCGATTCAAGTATGTAATCAAGACCTATCTCCTCAACGTTTTCGTCCTCTTTTATACGAAGGACGTCAGCCCTCCCTTCCTCAATGAGCCTCTTTAACCTCCTGAGGTTGTCTATGATGTCCCCCTCCGAGGAGAGTATCTCAAAGAGGGTTTTCCCGTCGTATTCTTTCTCCTCGGAGCGAAAGACCACGTTCGTGGTGATTATTTGGGGAAGTAGCTCGTCAAGCTCACGCCTCAGAATCGTAGCCCTTATGACGAGGCTCTCAACGTCCTCGCTTACGCTCACAAAGTCCTTTATGGCTGTGTCCTCCTCAAAGGAAAAATACCCCTCAGTCCCGTAAAGGAGCTCCGATAGGATAAAAACGAGCGCGTTCTCGGGCACCGAGCGCGGGGTAAGCTCAACGTTTGAGTAAAAGGCGAGGACCGCGCTCTTGCTCAGCTTCAGCGAAAGAAAGAGGTTTTTACTCAGTAGGTTCAAATAACCGCTTTTGGTCTGGGGAAGCCCCGAAAGGACCTCCAATAAGTCCTGAGGGCTTTTTAACTCCCCGCTTATCATCTAAGCAATCTCCCGAAACGATTTAGTATCTCCGAGATTATACCCTCAAGCGTTTCCTCTACACCCTCTCCCCTCAAGGCTACCGCTTCAAATGAGGGAAGACCCATGGGGTTAAGCTCGCGCTCAAGCGTGTCCTTGGCGAGGGCATCGGGGAGGTCCCTTTTGTTGTATTGAATGACCACGGGTGTGTCCCCTACGCTCTTTCCGTAAAGGGAGAGGTCTTCCTCAAGAACCTTAAAAAACTCCTTGTTTTCGTTCAGTCTGTCCTTTGACGAGTCCGCGACGAATACGACCCCGTCCGCCCCCCTCATAACCATCTTCCTTATGTCGGAGTATATATGTTGACCGGGGACGGTGTATATGATAAAGGTCGCACGAAAGTCCCCGACCTTCCTTTCCTCGGTCGTCATATCAAACACGAGCGTCCTTTCCTCTTTTGTATCAAAGCTGAGGAGTTCCTTTGAGCGTCTTTTCGCTATCTGTGTTACGTTTGTGGTTTTCCCCGCGAGGGCGGGACCGTGGTAGACTATCTTAAACTTAACCGCCCTCTTTGCGTGGTCTATTATCAACCTCTTCCTCCCTCTTTATCTTTAATGTATTTACCCCCAAACAGTTCCTGCAAACGCTGTCGTATTTTACGTATTCCTTACCGCACTCGTCGCACTCCCAAATCCTCACAAGACCCAAGAGTTCGGAGTCTTTGTCCTTTACCGCCCTTAGCTCACCGAGGGAGGGCTTCAGGTCCTTCAGCTTTTCCTTCATATTTAGCTTGAGGTAAACGTAGTAAAGGACGTCGTCGGGAATAGCATGCCTGTAGTTCTCTATCAGGTTCAGAAGCTCGGGCGTAAGGAGGTTTCTCTCCTCCATTATCTTTATGACCTCGGGCAATATCCCGAGGTTATACGCCGCCTCAAAAGCCTCTCCTCCGCCCACCGTGCTTGAGAGAACCGCAGCGGACGTCTTTGATATGGGCAGGCTCCAAAGCTCCTTAAGGAGAACCTCGTCTTTGGTGAGGAGGTATTTCTCCGCGAGTATTGACGCGAGCGCCCTTTGCTCCTTCACCTTCCTTTCCTTTTCTATGTCCTTTAAGACCTCCCTTTGGAGGTCTTCCGCCTTGTCGTAATCGCGGTAAACCATGTAAACGCTTCTTAGCATCTTCCTCGCCTTTTGGTTCTTGTGATTCTTCCCGAGGGCGTTCTCAAGGAGAATCATCGCTTCTTCCAGGTCTTTCCTGAAGGTGAGCTCCGCGAGGGCGGTCTCCGCTATACCCTTGTTGTAGAGGTCAAGCTGAACGTCAAGGCTCTCGTTAAACTCCTTTTTAGTCCTTATGTAGAAGGGGAGGAACTCCTCAATGATTAGGAACTTCTTCAGTATCGCGAAAGCCTTCCCGAGGTAGTCCCTCCAGAAGTAGTTAAGAAGCTCGTAAATCTTTTCCTCGCGTTTCTTGAGAGCCTTTTCCCTCAGCTGGTAGTAGACCGCGGGTATGAGGAAGCCTATACCGACGCTCAGGAAGACGAGTATGAACATCGGGAGCTTGATTGAGAAGTTGTAGAACCTTACCTCACCGGGCTGGAGGTTGTAGTAAGTGAAAGCTACCGCGAACGCCAAAACCAACAGTCCTGCGAGAACTTTTATGACACCCATGTAAAAATATTGTATAAGGAAATTTTCTAATCTTTATCAGAAAATAGAGCGGTGGAAAGGTAGCGCTCACCACCGTCGGGAAACACGGTCACGATTACAGCCTTTTGCCCCCTGCTCGCGAGCTCGCGAGCGAGAAGCACGCAAGCGTATAGAGCAGCTCCCGAAGACTGTCCCACCAGCAAAGCCTCTTCCCTTGCGAGCTTGCGCGCCCACTCGTATGCGTCCTCCGTTTCTACGAAAATCGTCCTGTCAAGGAAGGTCTCGTCAAATATACCGGGCTTTATTGAACTCTCTATGTGCTTCAGACCCTCAATCCCGTGAAAGGGGTAAGCGGGTTGAACACCTATGACCTGAATATCCGGGTTGTAGACCTTCAATCTCCTGCCCGTTCCCATGATAGTCCCGCCCGTCCCTATGCCCGCGACGAAGTGCGTAACCCTCCCCTTCGTTTGGTTCCATATCTCTATACCCGTTGAGTAAAAGTGAGCCTTCCAGTTTGCGGGGTTGTTATACTGGTCAAGGTATACGTATCTGTCCGGGTTTTCTTCCACGAGCTTCCTGACGAACAGTATAGCCCCGTCCGTTCCCTCAAGGGGGTCTGTGAGGTAGACCTTCGCGCCGAAGGCTTTTATTATCTTCTTTCTCTCCTCGCTCACGTTTGCGGGCATTGCGAGCTCAACGGGAACACCGAGCGCAGCCCCGACCATGGCGAGGGCTATGCCCGTATTGCCGGAGGTCGCATCTATCACAACCTTTCCCTCGCGTATGATGCCCCTCTCAAGTGCGTCAAGGAACATAGAAAGGGCGGGTCTGTCCTTTACGGAACCCCCGGGGTTGAAGCTCTCAAGCTTTGCCCAAATCTCTATATCCTCAGGTATGTCGGGGGGCAGAGCCTTCCGTATACGAACCAGCGGGGTATTCCCGACGAGTTTGAGGACACTCTCGCGAGCCTTTCTGTAGGGCTCATCGTGCTGACCCAAAACCCACATTACAAAAGATTTTAAAGATAATCTTTTAGTATGCGCATAGCGTCCGTTGACGTAGGCTCTTATTCGGTAAGGATGAGCGTGTGGGACCTCTCGGAGGGAAAACCGAAACCCATACTTGAGAGGGGACACATAACAGCGCTCGGGAGTAAAGTAAAACAAACCGGACTCCTTCAGGAGGAAAGAATAAAAGAGACCCTTCGGATTCTTAAGGAATTCAAAAAGGAAACGGAAAGACTCGGTGTGAGGGAGGTTCTCCTCGTCGGGACCGAAGCCCTCAGGCGTGCAAAGAACGCGGATGAGTTTATAGCGCGCGTGAAGGAAGAAACGGGTTGGGAGCTTAAGGTAATCTCACCCCAAGAGGAGGGGAGGCTCGCTTACCTCTCCGCGGTTTGCTCGCTCGGGCTTTCGGGCAGGAACTGCGTAATTGACCAAGGGGGTGGCTCAACCGAATACATATTCGGCGAGGGTAAGAATGTAGGGGAGATAATTTCACTTCCCTTTGGTATCGTGAACCTCACCGAGACATTCCTCAAGCACGACCCGCCGACGGACGAGGAGATAAGAAACCTCCTTTCCTTCCTTGAGAAGGAGATAAAAAAGGTAAAAAGGGAGGTTGACAATGTAGTCGGGCTCGGCGGGACCATCACGACGCTCGTCGCCCTTGAATACAACGTATACCCTTACGACCCCAAAAAGGTCCACGGGAAGAAGCTTACCCTTGAGCAGATAAGAAAGTGGTTTGAGACGCTAAGACGGCTCCCCGCAAAGGAAAGGAGCAAGCTCTACCCGCCTATAGAGGACAGAAGGGCGCAGGTGATACTTGCGGGCATAGCGATATTTTTAAAGACGCTTGAGCTGTTCGGGAAAGAGGAGCTCATAGTGAGCGACTGGGGGCTCAGGGAAGGCGTCCTGATTTCCCGTCTCTTAGACGAAAATCATACCGAGGTATGCGACGACCTGTGAGTAGTCCCCGGTTACCTGACCCGAGTGGGAGTAGTCAACGACGATACCCCTCGTCGCCCCGAGAACCTTCGCCGCTTCTATCCCGACGACCGCGGGTATAACACCGCACATCGTTATGTTATACTGCAGGGCTTTGTAGTATAGCTCCTCGGTATCAAGTCTCTCCATAGCGGATATGAGAATCTCGTCCTTCTTCTTAGCCTCCTGCGCCGGTATGTAGTGACTCATATCCGTGCTTATGACGATGAGGGCGTCCTTGTCTTTTAGAACCTCACCGAGGAACCTCCCGAATGACTTTGCGAGCTCATACTCCATAAAGGCGAGGACTATCGGGAGAATCTTGAACTCCCTCTTTGCGTAGCGCTGGAGAAACGGGAGCTGAACCTCCAAAGAGTGCTCATACAGGTGAGCGAGCTCGTCCGCGCGGGCGTATGGGAACCTCAGGACCTCCTCCCTTAGCTCCGCGTCTATCTCAACGACCCCGAAGGGCGTCTCCCACGCGTCTCCCGCGTAAACGGATATGGGCTCACCCATGCCGGTGTGATTGGGTCCGAGGAGAACGACCCTTTCGGGTATCTCAACGCGTTTGTAAACCTCACAAGCGGTCTTCCCGCTGTATATGTATCCCGCGTGCGGGACCAGTATAGCCTTAGCCCTTATCTTCTGGGGAGGTTCCTCCCCGCACAGAAGGTCAAGGAGTTTTTTAAGCTCTTGTGGGTCCGCAGGGTAAAAGGTTCCTGCTACCGCGGGTTTCCTCACTTCCATGGCTCACCTCACGCCTCTTCAAGCAATTGTCTTATGTCTTCGGGAAGCTCGCTCAGAACGTCCTTAATCTCACCGTAAGATATATGCCTTTTTAGGACCCTGAAGACACCCTTTACGACCCTCTCCGCGTCCTCAAGGGAGGATATATCCGCGGGTCTCCTGAGGGCTGGGTGGTTCATGACCCTCTCAAGGAAGTCCTTCTTATGCTTTATCGTCTTGTCGGGAACTTTGGTGGGGTCCCACCCGTCGCACCAAACCGCCTTTAGAACCATGGGTAGCTGTGCGGCGAAGTCTTTTCCTTCGCTCGCGGGAAGGCGGTCCCTGAGCGTTTGTAGAACCGCCTTCAGGAGTCTAAAAGCCTTGTGCTCGTCCTCTATGCCGAGCTCCTTCATAACCTCGTGAACTATCTGGTGTCCCTTGTGATACCACTCGTCAAAGAGAGCCATCTCTCCCACCTCCTGAACTTAAGCTAAACTCAATCAAATTTTTTGAGCCTACAGTTTTTAAAGTATTTCGGAGGGGAAAGGTGTCAAGGAAAAAAATTTCGGGTATCTTATTTAAGCGGAGGGAAGAGATGTTTCACGTAAAGGAGGAGGATATCCTCGCGAGGAGCGTAAAGATAGAGCCCGCGGGTGAGCCGAGGAGATGCTCCGACGCGGAGAACTCAAAGTTTTGGTGTATGGACGTGAAGATAGTCTTTGACAACGGGCAGGAGCGCACGTATACCCTCAGGGGCTACAGCGAGCCCAAGGAGCTTGAGAACTTCCTGAACAACAAAAAGAACCTTCAGGACATCCTAAACCAGTCTTACGTCCTTCTGAAAAACGGTGAGATAAGGGTTTACTACCCGAAGGTTGAGGAGCTTTCGGAGAAGTTCAAGGAGCAAAAACCCAAAAGAAGGACGAGGGAAAAGTCCTAAAGCCCGTAGTGAGCGGCTATCGCCGCGGAAAGCGCGAGGACAACGTCCTCCATCGGTTTTTCACCCTCTATCTCAAAGTCATACTCACCGCGGGATAGCTTCTCCTCAAGGAACTTAACCCCGAAGTCCCCTTTTAGGAAATCGGGGTCTCTCACTATCTCCCTGTAGAGGGGTATGTTGGTCGGAACACCGCGAACGACGAACTCGTCAAGCGCCCTTCTCGCCCTTGCGACGGTTTTGTCCCAAGTGAGAGCCCAAACGGTCATCTTCGCTATCATGGGGTCGTAGTAGGGCGGGATTATGTAGTCCTTGTAGACCGACGCGTCTATCCTCACACCGGGTCCGCCCGGTGAGTAGTATGAGGTGATTTTGCCCGGTGCGGGAGCGAAGTTCCTCTTCGGGTCTTCCGCGTTTATCCTGAACTCTATAGCGTATCCACGGAAGGTTATGTCGCTCTGAAGGTAAGGAAGGGGTTCACCCGAAGCTATCCTTATCATCATCTCAACGATATCAACCCCCGTTATCGTTTCGGTTATCGTGTGCTCAACCTGAAGGCGCGTGTTCATCTCAATGAAGTAATACTCACCGCTCTTTATGTCTACGAGAAACTCAAGCGTCCCCGCGTTCTCATACCCGACGCGCGTCATAGCCCTCACCGCGTTCCCGAGAATCTTCATCCTCAGCTCGTTGGGCAAAGACGGGGAAGGAGCTATCTCTATGAGCTTCTGGTGTCTCCTCTGGATGGAGCAGTCCCTCTCACCGAGGTGGATGATGTTCCCGTATTTATCCCCGAGTATCTGGACCTCTATGTGCTTCGGGTTCTCAAGGTATCTCTCTATAAAGAGGTCTCCCTTCCCGAAAAAGGTCTCCGCCTCACGAAAGGCGCTCTCAAAGGATTTCTCAAGCTCTTTCTCACTCCTCACTACCCTCATTCCCCTTCCCCCCCCGCCGTATGCAGCCTTTAGCATCAAGGGGTATCCTATCTCCTTTGCCAAGTGCTTTGCGTCCTCAAGGGTTCTGACGGGCTCGTCGCTACCCGGAACCGTCGGGAGACCAGCCTCGGACATAACCTTCTTCGCCTTTACCTTATCACCGAAGGTCTCTATCTGCTCGGGCGTGGGACCTATGAAGGTTATCCCCTTTTTTATACAGTAGCGGGCAAAGTCAGCGTTTTCCGCGAGAAAGCCGTATCCGGGGTGTATCGCGTCCGCTCCCACCTGCTTCGCGAGGTCAACAATCTTAACGTAATCAAGGTATGCGCGTATGGGGTCTCCCGTGATGAGGTATGCCTCGTCCGCTTTCTTGACGTGGAGGGACCTCACGTCCGCCTCGGAGTATATGGCGACGGTGCGGATGCCGAGCTCCTTACAAGCCCGAATGATTCGGACCGCGACCTCCCCGCGGTTCGCTATCAAAACCTTCTTAAACATAATAAACTCATTTTATACCGCACCCTGCGGGTGCGGTAATTTGCGAAGAAAATCCTGAAGTATTAAAATAATATTTCGCCCTGAACTACGGAAAACGGAGGTAAACGTAAAGATGGTATTGCCAAAAGACGTTAAGTGGAACCTCATAAGGGATTATCAGAGGCACGAGCAGGACACGGGCTCGCCCGAGGTTCAGATAGCGATTCTCACGGAGCGCATAAACAGGCTCACGGAGCACATGAAGAAGCACAAAAAGGACGTCCACTCAAGGCGCGGTCTTATAGGCTTGGTTAACAAGCGCAGGAAGCTCCTTGAGTATCTCAAGGAAAAGGACTACGCCAAGTATCTTGAGGTCGTCCAGAGATTGAATCTGAAGGTAAAGTAAGATGAGCGTGGAGGAAAGGGCAAAGATAGGAAACTCGGAAGAGCCCGTAATTATAGAGACGGGTAAATACGCTAAGCTCACCGACGGCTCCGTTGTCGTCAAGCAAGGAGGAACCGCGGTTCTGGTGACCGCGGTGATGTCCGACGAGAAGAACACTGAGGTTGATTTTACCCCCCTCGCGGTTGACTACAGGGAGAGGGCTTCCGCATACGGGAAGATTCCCGGGGGTTTTACGAAACGCGAAGGAAAGCCCACCGACAGGGAGATACTCGTCGCGCGTGTTATAGACAGACCCATACGTCCCCTCTTTCCGGAGGGCTTTTTTCACGACGTCATCATCACCGCCCTCACGCTTTCCGCGGACGACAAGTATGACCCCGATGTCCTCGCCATAACGGGAGCTTCCGCTGCGCTTCACATATCGCGTATACCCTTTGAGGGACCCATCGCGGGCGTAAGGGTTTGTAAGATAGGGGACGAGTTTTACGCAAACCCCACATACGAGCAGAGGAAGGAGGCGGAGCTTGATATCGTAATGGCGGGAACGAAGGACGCGATAGTCATGGTTGAGGGCGGTGGGAAGGAGATACCCGAGGAAGTCCTCGCGGACGCTCTGTTTTTCGGTCTTTCCGCCATAAAGGACGTGATAGAAGCCCAGGAGAGGCTCAGGCAAAAGGTAGGGAAACCGAAGTTTGAGTTTGAAAAACTACAACTCCCGGAAGAGATACAGAAAGCCCTTGAAGAGGAATGCACTCCTAAGATACTTGAAGCGTTTAAGATACCCGACAAAAAGGAGCGCTACGCCACGCTTGACAAAATCCTTGAGGAGTTCATAGAGGTTCATCAGATACCCGAGGAGCTACAGTTCGCGGTTAAGTTCTTCTACAAGAAGCTTGAGAGCAGGTTGATGCGCGAAAAGATACTCAAAGAGGGTATACGCATAGACGGCAGGAAGCCCGACGAGATAAGACCTATATGGATAGAGATACATCCCTTTGAGCGTCCCCACGGGAACGCGATATTTACGCGCGGACAGACTCAAGCCTACGTCACCGCAACGCTCGGAACACCCGACGAGGCTATGATAGTTGAGACGATAGCGGAGGGTGAGGTCTTCAAGCGCTTTATGCTCCACTACAGCATGCCCCCCTTCTCCGTGGGTGAGGCGAAGCCTTGGGGACCCCCGAGGAGACGCGAGATAGGGCACGGCGCCCTCGCGGAGAGGGCTATAGAGCCACTCCTTCCACCCGAGGAGGAGTATCCCTTTATAATACGCGTGGTTTCGGACATACTTGAGTCAAACGGTTCAACCTCAATGGCTACGGTATGCGGTGCGTCTCTCGCCCTTTTTGACGCGGGCGTTCCGATGCGCGACAACAAGCACGTCGCGGGCATAGCTATGGGTCTCATAAAGGAAGGCGAGCGCTACGTTATACTCTCGGACATACTCGGGGACGAAGACCATCTCGGGGATATGGACTTTAAGGTAGCGGGGACGCGGGACGGGATTACCTCCGTTCAGATGGACATAAAGGTAAAGGGAATTACGAAGGAGATAATGCTTGACGCCCTGATGCAAGCAAAGCGCGGTAGGCTCCACATACTTGAGAAGATGTATGAAGCGATACCGGAGCCGAGGAAGGAAGCGAACCCCTACACGCCCGTAGTTGAAGTCCTGCAGGTTCCCGAGGAAAAGGCTCCCCTGATAATAGGTCCGGGAGGCTCAACGGTTAAGAACATCTACGACGAGACGGGTGTTAAGGTATGGGTCGGTGAAGGGGGAAGGGTTTACCTCTTCGTCTACCCCGGGGGTGACCTCCAAAAGGCGAGGAAGATGGTTGAGGACATCGTCAGGGAGGTTGAGGTAGGCGCGGTATATGAGGGAACGATAACGAGGGTTGAGCCTTACGGTGTTTTCGTTGAACTGTGGCCCGGGAAGATAGGTCTCCTGCACGTGTCAAAGATGGCTGAACCCGTAAGAAGTGCGACGGAGAAGTATAAGGTCGGAGACCAGATTAAGGTTAAGGTTCTTGACCTTGATGAACTGGGGAGACCCCGCTTCACGACCGTGGGTCTTGAGGGTGAGACGCAGGCGCTAAAGGTGGGTCAGGTCGTTGAGGGTAAGGTTGTGAGGGTGGAGCCCTACGGGGCGTTTATAGAGTATGCCCCCGGGAGAACGGGTCTTTTACACGTTTCTCGCATGAAGGAGCGCGTGAGGGACGCGCGCCAGAAGTTTAAGGTAGGGGACAGGTTAAAGGTAAAAGTTGCGGAGATAGACGAGCAGGGCAGACCCAAGTTCAGCGATGATGTCTGAGATTGTTGTGAAGGTAAAGCTTCTCCCTCACGGGGAGGGTTTGGGTCTACCTTCCTACGCCACACCGGGCTCTTCTGGGCTTGACCTTCGCGCTGCTGTTGAGGAGCCCGTTGTCCTGAAACCCTTTTCCCGCGCACTTATACCCACGGGTATAGTCCTTGAGATTCCGGAGGGTTATGAGGGTCAGGTAAGACCGCGTAGCGGTCTTGCCCTCAAACACGGGATTACGGTTCTAAACGCGCCCGGAACCATAGACTCGGACTACAGGGGGGAGGTAAAGGTGATTCTTATAAACCTCGGGCGGGAGGAGTTCGTCGTGACGCGGGGAGAGAGGATAGCCCAGCTCGTTATAGCGCCCGTCGTGAGGGCTAAGCTCGTTCCCTCGGATGAGCTTTCCCGAACCGACAGGGGGAGCGGGGGTTTCGGTAGCACGGGTGTCAGATGAGGAGCTTTCTTATCTCGTCTATAACCCCTTCGGGGTTCTTTTTGTATCTCCTTCCGAGTAGGATTGCGTCCTCTTGGGTTATGAAGCCTTCGCGCTTGAGGAGCTGTAGGAGTTGTGTGACGTTTGAGGGGTTTTTTTTCAGCGTAGCCCTGTCAAAGTCTATAACGTAGACTTTACCGGAGGGTGTGATGAGGACGTTTTTGTGGAGGTTTGAAAACTCGTCCCTGTTTATACCGAGCCTGTCAAGGAGGTAGGCTTTCTCAAGGACTTCCCTAAGGATTCTCTTTTTTTCTTCGGGTGTCGGTTTTAAACGACCGAAGGTCGTTCCTTCTATGAATTCGTAAACGAAAAAGTCTTCCCCCTTTGTTATTATCTTCGGAAAGCCTTCGTAGTCTTTTAGCATCTCAAGGATGCGGGCTTCTTTTCTTATAGCTTCCTCTTTGTCGGGCGAGCGGGCTACCTTCACCGCTACCTTCTTTCCGTTTAGTTTTCCCACGTATACCTTTCCCCTCCAGCCTTCCGCGAGGAATGTGAGGTCTTTTAGCGTCTTTTTGAACTCACTGAACCTCATAACTTATATTTAATTAAATGGTCAGGGAGATTCTTATTTACCCCCACGAGATGCTCACAAAACCCACCCAAGAGGTTGACGTGATAGACAACGAGGTGAGGGGTCTTATACGGGATATGTTTGACACGATGAGGGAAGCGGAGGGTGTGGGTCTCGCTGCTAATCAGATAGGCGTCCCTCTGAGCGTTATGGTCATAGATACGACACCCAAGGAGGAGGTCCCGCCCGTTAAGCTCGTTCTCATAAACCCGAAGCTCGTAAAGGGTGAGGGGAAGGTGAAGTTTAAGGAGGGGTGTTTGTCCTTTCCGGGTTTGAGCGTTGAGGTTGAGAGGTTTGAGAGGGTAAAGCTGAGCGCGTTGAACGAGCACGGTGAGCCCGTTGAGATAGAGCTTGAGGGTTTTCCCGCTATCGTCTTTCAGCACGAGCTTGACCACCTGAAGGGTATTACCTTCGTTGATAGGCTAAAGGGCTGGAGGAGGCGTATGGCTCTTGAGAAGTATAAGAAGATTTTGAGGGAAGTCCAAAAGGGATGAGTCCGGAAGAGGTAGTCCTTACTTTAAAGGGTCAGTTCTTTCTTTCTCCTCGTGAACGAAGTTTTATAAGACTTCTTAAAGAAGAATTAGGATATCCCGAAGAAATTATAGCAAAGGGTATAGAAGAATGCCTCAAGAGCGTTCCTCCTGAGAGGAGGAGGAAATTTCCCCTTTTTAGGTGTATGGGGAATATAAGAAAGTTATACGAGAAAAGTAGGCGACAAGAAGCTTTAGTGAAAGATATAAATTGGGAAAAAATCTTTTCAGACAAACTCAAAATTTTGGAAAGCTTTATATCCGTTGAAAATGTAAGGTTTCCCTCAAATGAGGAAGAAGCTGAGGAAATTCTAAGGGAGCTTGAAAGGAAGCTTATGAAAAAGTTATGGGACGAACTCCCGGAGGAAAGAAAAAAAGAAATTCTAAAAAGATAC
>JAADEK010000045.1 GCA_013153455.1 Aquificota bacterium | reverse complement strand
TTTACGTATGTAAGTTTGTATACTTTGACCTTCCCGCCTGAGGTTTTTGAGTCAAGGAGTGTGAGTATTTGGCGGGCTTTGTTTACCGCGTCCGCGTAATCGGTTATGATTACCGCGTTTGATTGGGCGTGAAAGGCTATCCTCCCGTAGGGGGAGAGAAATGGGCGGAGTGCCCCGACGACCTGAGAGGCGCTCGTGTTTTGGAGTTTGTAGACCATCGTCACGAGCTCCCCGCCTTCACCTATCTTTAGCTCCGTGAATGGGACTCCTTGGTTTGTGGGAAGTATCTTTATGATGTCTCCCTCAACGATGAGCGTATAACCTTGGGATGCGAGGGCTTGTGAGAAGAGTTCAAGGGCTTCTTCTTCGGTTATCTCTTTTGTTGATATGAGTGTTATCTTTCCCTTCACGCGGGGGTCTATGAGGATGTTTTTGCCGAGGAGGCGCGCGAGCTGAACCGCGACCGTTTTTATGTCTACTTCGTCAAAGTTAAGTAAGATACCGCCGAAGGCGGTCATTAAACTAATTAAAAGGATTAATAGTATGCGTCTCATTCTACGTCTCCCTCCCTCGGAAGGAAGAGTAAAACCCCTAAGGTGCTGAGGGCGTATCCGAGAAGGACGTTCTCTATGTGCCCCGCGAACATGAAAAAGAGGTATCCGATTGCGTAGGGAAGCGTGAGGAGGGCGTAGCTCCAGAAGTAGCGTCTCATGGCTATGTAGCCCCAGTCTTTTCCTCGTGCTTTTACGGGCAGGAAGAGTTTTCTTATGAGGTATGCGAGTGCGTAGGAGATGAGGGCGCTCGCGAGCTGTGCTTGGAAGATGTAGCGTTTTAGTCGGGGGACAACGGGCAGGTGGAAGTGGGGGTAGAGTATGAGGGCGCCTATGAGGAGGAGCGTGTAGCCGAATATGAAGGCATACGCGAACTGCCGTGCTCTTTTTATGAAGAGGTGCTTTGTGTCTTGAGTATCTCTTTGAGCCATACGAACGCTTCCCTCTCGGGTCCTGTAGAGAGCATTACTACGGGGACGCCGGTGTAGTCTTCTATAAATTTTACGTAATCAAGTGCGCGGGGTGGGAGTTTTGAGGGGTCTTTTAAGCCTTTTGTGCTGGTTTTCCAGCCCTTCAGGGTTTTGTATACGGGTTTTACGCGTGAAAGTTCGGGGAGGGATGCGGGGAAGTGGTCTACGAGCTGTCCGTCAAGTTCGTAAGCGACGCAAACCTTTACTTCGTCAAACGCGTCAAGGACGTCAAGTTTTGTAAGAACGAAGCCTTTTATGTCGTTTACGCGAACCGCGAACTTGAGGGCGACGAGGTCAAGCCAGCCCGTTCTCCTCGGTCTTCCGGTCGTTGCGCCGAACTCTCCCCCGAGCTCCCTGAGTTTTTCCCCTTCTTCCCCTTTTATCTCCGTGGGAAAGGGTCCCTCACCTACGCGCGTTGTGTATGCTTTTGTGACGCCGAGGATGTAGGCGTCGGAGAAATAGGTGGGAGGGAGTCCTGTTCCGTTTGATAGTCCGAGGGCGGAGGAGTTTGAGGATGTGACGAAGGGATACGTTCCTATGTCAACGTCAAGGAGCGTTCCCTGCGCTCCTTCAAAGAGGACGCTGTTCTTTTGGGACAGGAGCAGGGAAGAGACGTCCGAGACGTTTTTTTTGAACCTTTCAAATATCTTTAGTTGTTCTCGGTATATCTTCTCGGGGTCAAGCTCAAATTTTTCACAAAAGACCTTCTCGCATATGCTCTTTACGAAGTCTATGTTTTCAAACAGGAGCTCCCGGAAGTGTTCTGGGTCTTTTAGGTCCGCTACGCGTATCCCTTTTCGTGCGTATTTGAACATGTAGGCTGGTCCTATACCCCTTCGGGTTGTTCCTATGCCTTTTTTCTTTTCAAAGAGGGAGTCAAGGAGTTTGTGGTAGGGGAGGACGAGGTGGGCTCTTTCGCTTATGACGAGGCGTTCCGAGACGTTTATCCCTTTTTCTTCAAGTTCGTTGACCTCTTGGTTGAGTAGCTCAAGGTCAACGACCATCCCTTGAGCTATGACGCCCACGGTGTGGGGGTGGAGTATGCCCGTGGGAAGGAGGTGGAGGATGAACTTCCTCCCGTTTACGACGACTGTGTGTCCCGCGTTGCTCCCTCCTTGGTAGCGAACCGCGAGGGAGAAGTGCTCCGAGAGGAGGTCTACGATTTTACCCTTTCCTTCGTCGCCCCACTGGGCGCCCAATACGACGAGTTTTTCCATTCACTGACCCCGAATAAGATATATTACCGTAAGGTTCTTAAATTTAATGCAAATTATAATGTTAATCCATGAGAAAGAAGTTTTACGTAACGACTCCCATATACTACGTTAACGACGTTCCGCACCTGGGGCACGCGTATACGACGATAGCTGCGGACACGCTCGCGCGTTTTTATCGTATGAGGGATTACGACGTTTTCTTCCTCACCGGAACGGACGAGCACGGGCTTAAGATTCAGAAAAAGGCGGAGGAGCTCGGCGTAAGCCCTAAGGAGCTCGTTGACAGGAACGCGGAGCGTTTTAAGAGGCTTTGGGAGTTTTTGGGTATAGAGTATACGAAGTTTATAAGGACTACGGACCCAAAGCATGTTGAGTTTGTCCAGAGGGTATTTGAGGAGTGCTACAGGAGGGGGGACATATACCTCGGGGAGTATGAGGGGTGGTATTGTGTGGGGTGTGAGGAGTTCAAGAGCGAGGCTGAGCTCGCGGAGGGCTACACGTGCCCGATACACCAAAAGAGGTGTGAGTATATAAGGGAGCCTTCGTATTTCTTCCGTTTATCAAAGTATCAAGATAAGCTCCTTGAGCTTTACGAAAAGCACCCGGAGTTTATACAGCCCGAATACAGGAGGAACGAGATTATCTCCTTTGTAAAGAGGGGGCTAAAAGACCTCTCGGTTACAAGACCGAGAAGCAGGGTAAGGTGGGGTATACCCGTTCCCTTTGACCCGGAGCACACGATTTACGTGTGGTTTGACGCCCTCTTTAACTACATATCCGCGCTTGAGGATAAGGTGAGTATATATTGGCCCGCGGACGTTCACATAGTGGGGAAGGATATACTGCGGTTTCATACGGTTTATTGGCCCGCTTTTTTGATGTCTCTCGGTTATGAAATACCGAGGAAGGTCTTCGCCCACGGGTGGTGGACGGTTGAGGGTAAGAAGATGTCAAAGACGCTGGGGAATGTCGTTGACCCTTACGAGGTTGTGAGGGAGTTCGGTCTTGACGAGGTGAGGTATTTCCTGCTGAGAGAGGTTCCCTTCGGTCAGGACGGGGATTTTTCGCGCTCCGCCCTCTTGAACCGCATAAACGGGGAGCTTGCGAACGAGATAGGGAACCTCTACAGCAGGGTTGTGAACATGGTTCACAAGTTCCTCGGGGGTGAGGTAAGCGGGGAGAGGGACGAGGGATACGAGTCCTTCGCGCGGGAGGTTATAGAAAATTACGAGTCATTTATGCGCGAGCTTGCCTTCAACAGGGCTATAGAGGAAGCCCTGAGGCTTACCGCTTATCTGAACAAATACGTTGACGAAAAGGCGCCGTGGTCCCTGAAGAAAGAAGGAAAGACCGAGGAGCTCAGAAGCGTCCTTTATACGCTCACGGACGGGCTAAACGTCCTTACGCACATGCTCTACCCCGTTATGCCGAACAAGATGAGACAAGCGCTCCGTATGCTCGGTCAGGAAGAGTTTTCTCCCGACCTAAAGCCCTACGCAAAGGAGAGCTACCGCCTCGGTGAGAGGAAGATACTCTTTCCGAAGAGGGAAATTTCTTAAGAACGCCCTTCGGGCGTATTTTAATCAATCCCTATAAACCAGTATTCGCTTCTGAAACTTTTTCCGTATTTCGGTGAGTAATACCTCACGTATCTGTAGAACTCTATGCGGAAAG
>JAADEK010000078.1 GCA_013153455.1 Aquificota bacterium | reverse complement strand
AGGGGTAAGGAGTTTTCCTTCAGGGCGGGGAATAAAAAACCCGTAAGGGTTCTTTCAAGGTATTTTTACAAGCCCTTCGGGAGCGCCATTTGGGTTGAGCTGTCAAGAAAGGGTATAAGCTTCGCGCTTACGGGTTGGTTTGAGGAGGGGTTCTTGAACGCTCACGCGTATTCGGGAAACTTCAAGGACTTTGAGATTGATTTCGTATACAGGAAGCTACCCGTTCGTATAACGGACGGTGTGAGGGCTCGCTTACTTGCGAGCGGTGAGGGGAGCGTAAGGCTCTCCGAGCTAAAGAGGCTCCTTTTGGTTCTTAGAACGGAGTTTGACGGCTTTGTGAAGGTAAAAAAGCTTCCCAAGAAGGAGAAGAAAGAGGAGAAGAAACTCCCGCTTGAGGTAAAGCTTGACGTTGAGTTCCTCACACCCGCGGGTATAGTCGTGAAACTCCCCGAGGGTAGGGTTCTCGCTTCGGTGAGGGGTAAGGTGAAGGGTAAGCTTCCCGAGCCCGATTACCGCATAGAGGTCGTCCTTAAGTCGGGAGTCCTTAATTACTTTTCTAAGGTCTTTTACGTAAAAAGGAGCAAGGTCTTACTCCTGAAGGAGGAAGAGAGGAGTCTTACGGAGTTTTCACTCCGCCTCAACACCGTAGCGGACGACTACAAGATTTTCCTAAACATTGAGGGGACGCCCGATGAGCCGAGGGTATACTACTACTCGGTTCCCCCCCTCCCGAGGGAGGAGCTACTTATGAAGCTAATCAGCGGTGGGACGCAGGGGGGTGTCCTCCCCATAGCGGACCTCATGCTTAAAGAGATTCAGGCGGTGGGTCAGGTGAAGGGTATGCTTGAGCGTATGCTTGACGTGAAGATAGAGATAGGGCTCAGGACTCAGGCGACGGGTGAGGTGGGCGTTGTGACGAGGCTCAAAAAGCAGATAGGCAGATTCCTCGCGCTTTACTATCAGGTGAGCACGAGCAAGGACAAGAGGGACACCTACATGGGAGGGGAGGCGAGGGCACCCGTTGATATGGAGCTCGGCTTCAGGTTTTACATGTATTCGGACAACACGAGGGAGTATAAATTAAGATATACGAAAGAGTTTGACTTCTGAGATGGATACATCCGCCCTAAAGGGATTCATAGACAACCTGACATCAAACAACGGGCTAAAGCTGAGAAGGGCTATAGGTGTGGGTCTTTTCCTCTTTAACAAACTAAAAGGGAAGGCTCCCCCCTCCCTCCTTGACAGGTTAAAAGAGTTTGACAAGCTCACAACCGAAAAGAAGCTCGCAATCCTGAGGGAGGTAAGGCGCTTCCTTGAGGAGTCCGAAAGAAAAACCCAAGAGCTCAAAAGGGAACCGAAGCCCGTGGAGCTTTTCTTCAAGCCCATTGATGACGTAAAACTCCTCTCAAAGACGGAAAAGCAGACGCTAAAGAGCGTCGGGGTAAAAACCCTCTACGACGCCCTCTTTTACTTCCCGGAAAGATACGAAGACAAGAGGGTAAACGAGTGTATAAAGACCGCAAAGGCGGGAAGAAAGGTAGCCCTCAGGGTTCGCGTTAGGGAGGTCAGGCGTCTTAAGGACGAGCGCTACACGCTTGAGGTCATCTGCGAGGACGGGACGGGAACCTTGAGCCTTAAGTTTCGCTACAAGAACCCCTCGTTCGCCTTCCGAGCCTTCAGGAAGGGCATGGAAATAGTCGTATACGGAAAGCTCAAGAGCTTCAAGGGAGAGAAGTATATGGTTCACCCCGAGATAAAGAGCCCGAAGAGCGAGGAACTCGGGAAAATCCTCCCCGTTTACTACGTGAGGAAGAAAGGCGAGCTTCAGGAGATATCCTCAAAGACGAAACAAAAGCGCGTGAGGAAAGCCCTTTCCCTCCTTTCACAAAAGCTCTACAGGTTCTTTCCCGAGTATATGCCCGAGGAGATACTGAAGAGGTATAACTTTCCCGATATAGCGCTCTGCATAAGGGAGCTACACGAGCCGAGGAGCACCGAACCCGAAGACCTGAACGCCTTCAGAGACCCCTACCACAAGCGCGTGATATACGACGAGCTTTTCCTCTTTCAGAGCGCCCTTTTGCTGAAGAAAATGGAAATAAAGACGAGCGAGGCGCCGAGGATAGAGATAAGGCGGGATGAGATAGAGAGGTTTATATCAAGCCTTCCCTTTGAGCTCACGCGCGCCCAAAGGAGGGCGATTGAGGAGATACTCTCCGATATCTCGCGCCCGGTTCCCATGAACAGACTCCTTCAGGGTGATGTCGGGAGCGGGAAGACGCTCGTCGCGATTGTGAGCGCGCTTGCGGTAGCAAAGAGCGGTTATCAGGTCGCGGTGATGGTTCCCACGGAGATACTCGCCCATCAACACTACAAAAAGTTTAAGGAACTCCTCTCAAGGGAAGGTATAAACGTAGCTCTCCTCACCGGCGGTCTAACACCAGCCCAAAAGAGGAGCGTCTACAGACACGTAAGGGAGGGGAACGTCTCCGTTCTGGTAGGGACTCACGCCCTTATAGAGGATAAGGTTGAGTTCAATAAACTCGGTCTTGTGGTGATAGACGAACAGCACCGATTCGGCGTCCTCCAGAGGCAGGTTCTCCTCAGGAAGGGAAAGGGTCTTTACCCTCATTGTCTCGTTATGAGCGCAACGCCTATACCGAGGACGATGGCTCTCGCCCTTTACGGAGACCTTGACGTCTCGGTAATAGACGAACTACCCCCCGGCAGGAAGAGCGTAAAAACTACGCTCTTCTTTGAGAGCGAGATAGATGAGGTATACAAAAGGGTTGAACAAGAGCTGAAAAAGGGGGGTAAAGCATACGTTGTTTACCCCCTCGTTGAGGAGAGCGAGAAGTTGAGTCTGAAGTCCGCAACGGAGGAATACGAGAAGTGGAAGAAACTCTTTCCCGACAGGAAGGTTTTACTCCTTCACGGGAAGATGCCCGACCGTGAAAAGCTCGCGGTTATGGAGGAGTTCAAACGGGACGGGGACATACTCGTCTCAACGACGGTTGTTGAGGTAGGGGTTGACGTCCCCGAAGCGACGGTGATGGTCATAGAGGACGCGCACCGCTTCGGTCTTTCACAGCTTCACCAGCTGAGGGGGAGGGTCGGGCGCTCGGACAGGGAAGCCTACTGCCTCTTGGTAGTCCCTGACAGGCTGAAGGAGGAAAAGAGCGATACCCTCAAGCGCCTCAGGGTCTTCGTGAAGACGACCGACGGGTTCAAGATAGCGGAAGAAGACCTAAAGCTGAGGGGACCCGGTGAGCTTATAGGCGTGTCCCAATCGGGATACTTCGGCTTTAGGGTTGCGAACCTCGCGCGTTCCTCCGACAGGGAGATGCTTGAGCGCGCGAGACAAGACGCAAAGGAACTGCTCTCAAAAAATCCCTCGCTTGAGGGACTTGAGGAGCTGAAGAAGCTTATACTCTACAAGTATAAGGATAAGCTTGAGCTTTCCTTCGTAGCTTAAGCCATGTTGTTTATCTTTCCCTGAAGCTCGTCGCTCATCTGAACGAGCTTCGTAAAAATCTCATGAGCCCTGAGGGCTTCAACGAGGCGAACCATCTCCTTTACGGGCTCCGTGTTTGAAGCCTCGTAAAATCCCTGAAGGACTTTGTAATCGCTCGCCCTCTCAAACGCTCCGCTGAAAAAGTCGTTCCCGACCTTCCTCGGCTCCGTGAGGGAAAAGACCCCTATACGGGCTACTATCTCATCACCTACGAAGATATCCCCCTCCTTTGTTACCCTCGGTGTGTCCCACAGGGCTATAGGTGACAGGTTCTCATCAAGAACGGGGTAGCCCTCTTCGGTCACGAGAAGTCCCTCATCACTTATACGGAACGTCCCCTTCCTCGTGAAGAGTATCTCACCCCTCGGAGTAAGAACCGCAAAGAAACCCTCCCCGTCTATCGCGAGGTCAAGGGGGTTTCCCGTCTTGACGAGAGCTCCCTGAGAAAGAACGCTCAGGACGTCCCTCACTATCGGAAAAACGAAGTTGTTTTGAGGAAGAAGTGGGGAGGTAGCTTGCGCGGGCTCACCTCGCGGAGCGAAGAAGCTCTCCGCGAGCAGGAGGTCACGCTTAAAGCCGGGTGTGTTTGCGTTCGCTACGTTGTTCGCAACAACGGAGAGCTTCCTCTCTTGCAGAAGCATACCCGATGCGAGGACGTAAAGGGACTGGTAATCGGTCGGCATTATAAGGTTAATTTTACGCGCGTCCCGAGACTCATCAAGCGGTGTATCTCCTCAATCGCACCCTCAAAGTCAAGAACCTTTCCCCCGAAACCCTTTGAGAACTTTTGAGCGAGCTCCTTGGTGCTGAAGACAAAGGCGGGGGGTGTGCAACAGGGCGATATCTCCGAACCGACGACATACCAACAACTGAGTGCGCTCACGGGGTTGCAGGATATGAAGTCCTTCATCATCATCGTCTCTATCTTCTCACCCATCTTCCTGAAAGCCATAAGCCCGCAGTGAGGACAGCACGCTTGGAGTTTCCTCCCGTCCTTTGTAAAGATTATTACGTTGAACCTCCCGTCTATCTCCTTTGAACAAATCACGCACCTTGAGCCTTCTCCCTCTTCTTCTTTCAGCCTTATCGTCCCGTGTTTCCTCTCTACGAGACCCTCCTTCTCAAGCTCCTTTATATCCCTGTATACCGTCATGAGGGAGACGTTGAAGTAGTCCGCGAGCTCCTTGGGCGTTCTTTCGCGCTCCCTGAGAAGCTCAAGGATTTTCCTTCTCCTCTCCTTGCCCATACTTAAAAATTCTCAGTAGGTTTCGTGCTTTTCAAGCTTTTCTATCAGTTCAAACTCAACCCTCGCCCTCTCCTCGTCAACCCCTACGCACTTTACCTTAACGTGGTCTCCGAGCCTGAAGACCTTACCGGTTCTGACGCCCACCAATCTGTGAGCGGGCTCGTCGTAAACGTATTCGTCGTCGGTGAGCGTGTTTACCTTCACGAGACCCTCAACGAGGTTCTCCTCAAGCTCAACGAAGAACCCGAACGAAACTACGCCCGTTATGATACCTATGAACTCCTCACCTATCCTTCCCTTCATGTAGCGAGCCTTCAGGTAGTCTATGGCTTCCATCTCCGCCTCGTCCGCGAGTCTCTCTTGGCGCGAAAGGTGCTCGCCCGCCTCCTCCAAGTATGCGACCGTCTTCTCGTAGTCTATCTCCTCCCCCTTTAGGGCTTTTTTCAGGAGTCTGTGGACTATTATGTCCGGATACCTCCTAATCGGGGATGTGAAGTGGGCGTAGTATTCAAGGGCGAGACCGAAGTGTCCCACGTTGTGAGGGCTATACTTCGCCCTCGCCATAGCCCGAAGCGTCAAGAAGCGAATAAGGTTCTCCTCGGGTCTTCCCTCAAAGTCCTCTATTATCTTCTGGAAGAACTTGGGCGTATACTCGTGGGGTCTTCTGACCTTGTATCCCAATCCTTCCAAAATCTCAAGAAGGTTCTCAACCCTCTCCTCGTCGGGCGGTTCGTGAACACGGTAAAGACAGGGGTATCCCATTGAGTGGAGGTGAAGCGCTACGGTCTCATTCGCAGCTATCATAAACTGCTCTATTATCTTATGCGCAACGTGTCGCTCGTAGGGGTATATAGCTGTAGGCTCACCGTATTCGTCAACTATAACCTCCGCCTCGGGCAGGTCAAAGTCTATGCTACCCATTTCCCAGCGCTTGCGACTCAGTATCCTGTAGAGGGTCTCCATTTGCCTGAGCGGTTCAACGAGATGGGGGTATTTCTTCTCAAGAGCGGGGTCTCCTACGATTAGGGCGAGGGCTTCGTTGTAGGTGAGCCTTGCCTTGCTCCTTATCACGCTCTCGTAAAGGTCGTAAGACTTCAGGTTCCCCTTTTCGTCAAACACCATCTCAACCGTAAAGGCGAGCTTATCCTCGTTCGGTCTCAAACTGCAAAGGCGCGCGGAGAGCTTCTCCGGGAGCATGTGAAGCGCCCTGTCGGGGAAGTAAAACGTAAAGCCCCTCTTGTAGGCTTCCTTGTCCGTGTGGGTTCCCTCCTTTACGTAATAACTGACGTCCGCTATGTGGACGTAAAGTTTAAAGAACCCTTCGGGTGTTATCTCTATGGCTACCGCGTCGTCAAAGTCCCTCGCCTTCTCGGGGTCTATGGTAAAGCAGAGCTGTTTCCTTAGGTCTCTCCTCCTTGAGAGTTCCTCGGGAGGTATCTCCTCGGGTATGCTCTCTACCTCCTTGAGGACTTCCTCGGGGTAGGATGTGGGGAGGTTGAACTTCCTTATTATGATGTCTATAGCTATAAACTCCTTTTTGGGGTCCCCGAGGACTTCCTTCACCTTACCCCGGGGGGGTGAGCCCTTTGTGGGGAACTGTGTAATCTTCACAACAACTACCGTGTCGGGTGCGAGCTTCTCGCAGTCCTTCTTCGGGAGGATTATCTTGTGATGGGCGTTCTCATCAAGAGGGACAGCGAAACAACCCTCTTCTTCCTTCACAACCTTGGCGACTATCTCCTTCTTAGCCCTCTTCAGAACCCTGAGTATCCTTACCTCCTTCTTTCCTTTGAACTCCGTTACCTTAGCCCTTACCTCGTCCCCGTGAAACACCTTAAACATCTCAAAGTAGGGTATGTATACGTCCTTCCCCTCCTTTACCTCTAAAAAACCGAAACCTCCGGGGTAGGCTATTACCCTGCCCGTGAGTATCTCCTCCCCCGTCCACTCGTATTTACCCTTCACAACCTTAACCTTTTGCTCCTTTTTCAGCTTTCTCATCACCTTCTTTAGGAGTTTCCTGTCCTTCTTCTCAAGCGATAGGGCTTTTGCTATCTGGAGGAAGTGCATGGGCTTTTTCTTCTTTGAGAGGAGTTTGAGGACTTCCTTCTCAAGTTTTTCTTTGTCCATACATAAAATCTTAAACTCTGCGACCGATAGATAACCTTAGAAATGGATGTAGGGACGCTCGTAGGTGTAGCGGGAGCCTTTTTACTCATACTCATCTCAATACTTATAGGCGGGAGCCTGAGCGCCTTTATAAACATCCCCTCGGTTTTCATCGTTATAGGAGGGGGGCTCGCTTCCGCGATGGGCTCCTTTCCCCTGAAGGACTTCATCAGGGGGCTTTTGGCGGTGAGGAAGGCTTTCCTCTGGAAGGCTCCGGACCTCACGGAGGTTATAGAGACGATAGGTGAGATAGCGTCAAAGGTGAGGAAGGAGGGGATACTCTCTCTTGAGAGCGACATAGAGCTTTACTACCAAAAGGACCCCCTTTTGGGGGATATGATAAGGATGCTCGTTGACGGGATAGACATATCCGAGATTCGCTCAACCGCTCAGACCGCGCTCGCCCAAACGGAAGAAGAGCTATCAACCGAGGTAGCGGTTTGGGAAAAGCTCGCGGACCTCTTTCCCGCCTTCGGTATGATAGGGACGCTTATAGGTCTCATACAGATGCTCAGGAACCTAAACGACCCCTCCGCCTTGGGTCCGGGTATGGCGGTCGCCCTGATAACGACCCTATACGGTGCGATACTCGCCAACGCCTTCGCTCTCCCCGTCGCAAACAAACTCAAGAAGATAAAAGACACACAACTCCTTATAAAACACATATACCTTGAGGCGATAGAGAAGATACAAAAGGGAGAAAACCCGAACGTGATAAAGCAAGAGGTTGCGATAATGCTCGGGGTTGAGCTACCTCAGGAGGTTTGAACTTGAGAAAAAAACAAGACTGCCCCAAGCCGCCCTCATGGCTCACCTCCTTCGGTGACCTCATGTCCTTGCTCCTTACCTTTTTTATCCTCCTTTACTCTATGAGTATCATCTCACTTGAGAAGTTCTATCAGGTTCTGAAGGGGATAGTTTCCGCCTTCGGTGCGAAATCCGTCGTCTTTGAGGAGGGAAACCTCAGGGAGGGGAGGAGGGTTGAGGTTCCACTTGAGAACCTTCACGTGAGAAAGGTCAAATACAAGGAGCTAAAAAAGCTCGCTATGAGCGTAAAGAGCGAGATGGCAAAGAGGGGAATCTGGAGCGACTGGGCGCTTGCGGGGGAGTGTGTGAGGATACGCATAAACACGGACTCCTTCTTCCCCGCGGGTAGCGCAAAGCTCACCCCTACCGCGAGGGAGCTTCTGCTTGAGCTTTGCTCACGCCTGCTTCCCTTCTCCTTGCCCCTTGAGGTTGAAGGGCATACCGACAGCACACCCCTAAAGAGTCCCTCCTTTCCCTCAAACTGGGAGCTTTCACTCGCGAGGGCTGTGAGCGTCGTGAAGCTCTTCACAAACGAGTGCTCATACCCCGAGGACAAGCTCTCCGCGGTCGGATACGCGGACACAAGACCCATAGCGGACAACAAAACGCAGGAAGGGAGGAGGAAAAACAGAAGGGTTGAGCTGTGTATAAAGCTCGTCCCCTGAGGTGCGGGTATGAGGAAAAAGCAAGAGTGCCCCAAACCGCCCTCGTGGCTCACATCCTTTTCCGACCTCATGTCTTTGCTCCTTACCTTTTTTATCCTTCTTTACGCGATGAGCACGCTTGAGATACCAGCGCTTGAGAAGTTCCTCTCGTATTTTCGGAAAAATCCCGAGGTGTTCCCGAGGAGAACCTCCGTCATTGAGCAGATAAATCACCCCAAGGACTACGCACAAAAGATAAAGAGGGCTATAAGCAGGGTTTTGCCCCCTTGGGCTTACCAGATAGTAGTTTCCGAGGAATACCTCAAGCTCAGGCTCTTTGACAGAATCTTCTTCAAAGAGGGGGCAAAGCTCACAAAGAAGGCAAAGGAGACGCTGATGGCTTTGGCTCCGTTTTTGGTAAGCGTTCAGGACAGGGTTTCGGGTATACGCGTTGAGGGGCACGTCAGCTTTACATACGGGGGGGACAAGTGGTTCCTTTCCGCGCTCAGGGCTGGGGCTGTCGTTCGCTTCCTTGAAGACTACGGGGTGGACAGGCGGAAGCTCTCCGCGGTTGCATACGGGGACACGAGACCTCTTTACCGCTGGAGGCAGACGGTTCTTGAGGAGAGGAACAACAGGGTTGAGATAATTATTTACTTCGTGAGGCAAAAGGAAGAAAATAACATAAAGCATGGAAATACTGAGGGATTTCCGAAAGACCGCCCTCATCTACAGGGGTGAGGAAATCTCATACGCGCAGGTCATTGAGAACGTAGGCTCCTTCGCAAATCTCCTCAGCATCCTGCCCGACGAGCGCGTCGGTATAGTTATGGAAAACAGACCCGAATGGGTTTACGCGCTTTTCGGAACGTGGAAAAGGGGAGGGGTGGTCGTTCCCGTTGACTTCCTCTCCTCTCCCGAGGAGATTTCATACATCGTCTCCGATTGCTCACCGAGGGTAGTCTTTTGCTCCGACCAAACGTATGAAAACGTGAAAAAAGCGTGTGAGGGCAAGGGGGTTGAGATTATCAACGTAGACCGCATAGCCCTGCCCGCCCCGTGGGAGGGGAGCGTAAAGAGGGAAAAGGACGACCTTGCCCTGCTTCCCTACACTTCTGGAACGACGGGGGAGCCCAAGGGTGTTATGCTTACGTTCGGGAATATTTGGTCAAACATAAGGGGTGTTGCGAGCGTAGGTATAGCGGGAAAGGAGGACAAGACGCTCGCCATCCTTCCCTTTCATCACATGTATCCGTTGATGACTACCTTGCTTCTCCCCGTTTACCTCGGTGCTACGATAGTTTTCCTTGATGAGCTGAGCCCTGAGGATATACTTGAGAAGTTCAGGCGCTACAGGATTTCCTTCCTCATCGGTGTTCCGCGCCTTTACCAGCTCTTTCATCGGAGGATTATGGAGCAGGTGAGGGCAAGGGCGCTCGGTAGGCTCGCGTTTTGGCTCCTTTCGCGCTTCGGGAGCGAGGCGCTGAGGAAGCGCGTATTTCGGCGCGTTCACGACGCTTTCGGGGGGAATTTGAAGTTTATGGTAAGCGGGGGTGCTAAGCTCCCGCTTGAGATTGCGAAAGACCTGACCGCTTTGGGTTTTCGTGTCCTTGAGGGCTACGGGCTCACGGAGACCTCCCCCATAGTTTCATTCAACCCTCCCGACAGGATTAAGCTCGGTTCGGTGGGTGTTCCTATAGAGGGTGTTGAGGTAATGACGACGCAAGAGGGGGAGATAGTGGTTAGGGGGGAGAACGTTATGAAGGGCTACTGGAACAAGCCCGAGCAAACCGCTCAGGTCTTGGTTGACGGTTGGCTCTACACCGGTGACCTCGGTTTTATAGACGAGGAGGGATACATATTCATAACGGGGAGGAAGAAGGAGCTTATAGTCCTTCCGAGCGGTAAGAACGTCTTTCCCGAAGAGATAGAGGAGAGGATACTAAAGAGGGCTCCCTTTATTAAGGAGGTCGGTGTGTTTGAGAGGGGAGGGAAGCTCTACGCGGTCGTATACCCCGACCTTGAGAAGGTGAAGGCTCTCGGTATCGCGAACCTTTACGAGACGATAAAGTGGGAGGTCATAGATAAGGTAAACAGGGAACTGCCCGAGTGGAAGCGTATATCGGGCTTTAGGGTCGTTGATACGGAGCTTCCAAAAACGCGTCTCGGGAAACTGCGCCGTTTTCTCCTGCCGGAGGTTTACGAGGGTGCGAAGCGCGAGGTAAAAAGTGAGCGGGAAGGGGAGGAGCTTTTCTCAACGCCCGAAGGGCGTTCTTTAAAATCTTTCCTTGAGAGGTTGAGCAACAAAGGGGTAAGCGCGTCGGACCACCTTGAGCTTGACCTCGGTCTTGATTCTCTCGCTAAGGTTGAGCTTCTTTCCTTTATAGAGAGGAAGTTCGGTGTTCGTTTGAGCGAGGAGGAGCTTGCGAGGAATATGGTCGTTCGTGAGCTTATTTCCTTGGTGAGGGGAAAGAGGGGAGAGGGGGGTGATGTTTCTTGGGGTGATATCCTCAGGAACGCTCCGAGATACGAGCTTGAGGAGCACCCGTTTTTATTTGAGCTCGGTAGGCGTCTTCTTGGGCTTTACTTTAAGCTCTACCACAGGCTTGACGTGAGGGGGCTTGAGAACTTGCCGGAGCCTCCCTTTATAATCGCTCCGAATCACCAGAGTTATCTTGACGCTTTTGCTATTGCTTCGGTTCTCCCTTCCTCGGTCGCGAGGAAGACCTTCTTTATGGGTGAGGAGAAGTATTTCAGGAGTTTACCCGGTAGGCTCTTTGCCCGTTTGTTCCACGTTATACCTGTGAACGTAAACAGGGGTCTTCGGGAGGCTCTTGAAAAGACCGCGAGGGTTTTGCTTGAGGGCAAAGTCGTCGTTATCTTCCCGGAGGGTGCGAGAACGAGGACGGGTGAGCTTATGGAGTTTAAGAAGGGTATAGGTATCCTTTCGCGGGAGCTCGGTGTCCCGATTGTTCCCGTAGCCATTTGGGGGGCTTTTGAGGCTTGGTCTGTTTACGACAAGTTCCCAAAGCCGAAGAAGATAAAGATTATGTTCGGGAAACCCGTGTATCCGGACGGCAAGTCTTACGAGGAGATTGTGGCGGAGACCCGGAGGTGGGTAAGGGATATGCTTGAGTTTTTGAAGGGGGAGGGTTGAGGCGCCCTCAGTCTACGGGTTTTGCCTCAACCTCTCCCTCTCCTCCTTCGTCCTTCTTGTCTTGTTGCGTTTTCCCCGCTTCCTTGTAGAGGACTTCTCCCACCTTCGCGGATACCTCGGTTATCCTCTGGGTCATCCTGCGAACTTCTTCTATATCGGTCGCGGTTTCTATGACCTTCTTGGCTTCGTCAACCGCCTTTTGGGCTTCCTGCTTTAGCTCGGGCGGGAGCTTGTCCCCCGCTTCCTTGAGCGTTCTCTCAAGCTGGTAAACGAGCTGGTCAAGTTGGTTCTTCGCTTCTATGAGTTCCTTCTTGCGCTTGTCTTCCTCCGCGTGCTGTTCCGCCTCTTTGATGATGCGCTCTATCTCTTCGGGTGTGAGTCCGGAGGATATCTCAACCCTTACGGACTGCTCTTTGCCCGTCGCGAGGTCTTTTGCGGTGACGTGGAGTATACCGTCCGCGTCTATGTCAAAGCATACCTCTATCTTCGGAACGCCCCTCGGTGCGGGGGGTATGCCCGTGAGGTAGAACTTCGCGAGTGATTTGTTGTCCTTCGCAAGGGGGCGCTCACCTTGGAGGACGTGTATCTCAACCTCGGTTTGGTTGTCGTGAGCGGTCGTGAATATCTCACACTTCCTGACGGGTATGGGCGTGTTCCTCGGTATCAGAACGGTCATCACACCCCCGTAGGTCTCAACGCCCAAGGAGAGCGGTGTAACGTCAACGAGGACAATCTCCTTAACCTCACCCGACAGGACGCCCGCCTGTATGGCTGCGCCCATCGCGACGACTTCGTCGGGGTTGAGCCCCTTGTGAGGCTCTTTACCGAAGAACTCCTGAATCCTCCTCTGGACGAGGGGTATGCGCGTTGAGCCTCCCACGAGAACGACGTCGTCTATGTCCTCGGGTTTTAGCTTTGCGTCCTGAAGGGCTTGCTTTACTATGTCTATGGTTCTCTCAACGAGGTCTTTTATCATCTCCTCAAGCCTTGCACGCGTGAGCGTCTTTTGAAGGTGCAGGGGTTGGTTGGTGTTGGGGTCTATGGTGATGAAGGGGAGGTTAATCTCGGTCTCCATCTTAAAGGAGAGTTCCTTCTTCGCTTGCTCCGCGGCTTCCTTAAGGCGCTGGAGGGCGGTTCTGTCCTTCCTGAGGTCTATGCCCGTCTCCTTCTTGAACTCCTCTATGAGCCAGTCCATTATCCTCTCGTCTATGTTCGCGCCCCCGAGGTGCGTGTCTCCCGCGGTAGCCTTGACCTCTATGACACCCTCTCCGCCCTCAAGGATTGAAACGTCAAAGGTTCCTCCCCCGAAGTCGTAAACGAGTATGCGGACGTTGTCCTTCTTGTGAAGCCCGTAAGCCATAGCCGCTGCGGTCGGTTCGTTTAGGATTCTCACCACCTCAAGACCCGCGATTTTGCCCGCGTCCTTGGTCGCTTGGCGTTGGCGCTCGTTGAAGTATGCGGGAACAGTAATGACCGCCTTCTTTACGGGCTCACCGAGGAAGGCTTCCGCCGCTTCCTTCAGCTTCCTGAGGATGTGGGCGCCGACCTCTTCGGGGCGAACCTTCTTACCCGCGTTCGGTATATCAAAAACCGCGTCCCCCTTTTCGTCGGGAACGACCTTGTAAGAGACCCTCTTTGCCTCCTCTTTTACCTCGTCAAACTTCCTTCCGATAAAGCGCTTGCTTTCGTAGACGGTGTTTTCCGGGTCAAGGACCGCGCGCCTCTTTGCGGGGTCACCTACGAGTATCTCCTTCTCCTTCGTCCAAGAAACTACGGAAGGTGTAAGGCGTGAGCCTTCTTGGTTCTGTATAACGACCGCCTCATCCCCCACCATAACCGAGACGACCGAGTTCGTCGTCCCGAGGTCTATACCTATTATCTTCTCTTTTTTCTCAGCCATCTTCACACCTCCTTCCTTTCTCTAATATGATTATAAAAATTTAGTAAAACTCTGTCAAGTTATTTAATTTCAATATTATTAAGAGTTTAAAGACCCCTTCGGGGTTTAAAATATTCTTATGAGCACCCTGAGGGTATACACCGAGGACGGAAAGCTTATTGAGGAGATAACCTCACCCGAGGAGATAGCGAAAAGGCTCTCACAGATAGGTGTCCTCTTTGAGCGCTGGAGCGCTCAAAAACCGCTCCCGCCCGACGCGAGCGACGAGGATATCCTCTCCGCCTACAAGCACGAGATAGACAGGCTAACCGAGCGCTACGGTTTTCGCTCGTGCGACGTGGTAGCGATGAACCCCGACCACCCGAAGAAGGACGAACTGAGGGAGAAGTTCCTGAAAGAACACACACACTCGGACTTTGAGGTGAGGTATTTCGTGGAAGGGGACGGTGTGTTTTACCTGCACCCCGATGACAAGGTTTACGTCCTTCACTGCACCGCGGGAGACCTCATAAGCGTCCCTCCAAACACAAAGCACTGGTTTGATATGGGACAAAAACCCTCCTTCAAGTGCATAAGACTCTTCACGACACCCGAAGGCTGGAAGGCACAATACACCGGCTCGGATATCTCCGAGCGCTTCCCAAAATACGAGGAGCTCGTAAATGATAAAGGCTATTCTCCTTGACATAGAGGGGACGCTCGCCCCCCTCTCTTTTGTGAAGGAGGTTCTCTTCCCCTACTCAAAGGAGAGACTCCCCCAATTTTTGAGGGAAAACTGGGAAAGGGAGGAGGTAAAGAGGATAATAAATGAGGCGACAAAGATAGCGGGGCACCCGCTTGACCCGGAGAGCGCGTCCGAGCTTTTCTCCCGATGGATAGACGAAGACAAGAAGTATACACCCCTGAAGGAACTGCAGGGACACATATGGCAAGAGGGCTACGAAAAGGGGGAGCTAAAGGCGCCCGTATACGAGGACGCATACAAAAAGCTCCTTGAGTGGAAGGAAAGGGGTATACCCCTTTACGTGTATTCCTCGGGCTCCGTGAAGGCTCAAAAACTCTTTTTCTCACACACACAATTCGGGGACATAACACATCTCTTTAGCGGTTTCTTTGACACACGCATAGGTAGTAAGAAGGACAAGCGCTCATACGAGGAGATAGCGAAGAAGCTCGGTCTTAAGCCCGAGGAGATACTCTTTATCTCCGACAACCCCGACGAGCTTCGCTCCGCAAAAGAGGCGGGTATGAAGGTTATTCAGTCCGTAAGGGAAGGGGTCTCCCCCGCGGAGGGGTTTGATAAGATAAAAAGCTTTGAGGAGATAGAGCTATGAAACTCTTTTCACCTTCTTTGATACAGAACCTTGAGGAGCTTATAAGGGAGAAGTCGGGAAGCGTAAAGGAGATAGAAGCTGTAAAGCTCGCCCAGACCGAGGGCTTTACGGAGTTTCTGGTCTTCGTAAAGGGTTCGGAAAAGCCCCACTACCACGCGGAGCACGACCTTACCTTTATCGTCGTTCGGGGAGGGGGTGAGCTTTACCTTGATGGGAAAACCGAGCCCATGGGCGAGGGTGATGTTGCGGTAATCCCGAGGGGAAAGGTTCACTTCTACAGGAACACCTCCGAAATTAGCGTTCTTCTCGCAATCTTTAGCCCGCCTTACGACGGGAAGGACAGCGTCCCGGTTGAGCTATGAGACAGGAGTTTCTCAGGCGCTTTTCCGAGAAGGTTGAGGAGATTATAAGGGCGGGAAAGGAGCTCCACTCAAGGGGTTGGGTTCCCGCGACGAGCGGGAACATATCCGCCAAGGTTGAGGAGGGGCTCTTCGCCATAACAGCGTCGGGCAAGCACAAAGGAAAGCTCACACCGCAAGACATACTCCTCGTTGACAAGGAGGGAAGACCCGTAGGGAGCGGGAAGCCCTCCGCGGAGACACTCCTTCACACGACACTATACGAGCTTTTCCCGAGCGCGGGCGCGGTCGTTCACACGCACTCCCCCAACGCTACGGTAATCTCGTTGGTTCTTAAGGACTTTGTTGAGCTTGAGGACTACGAACTCCTTAAGGCTTTTCCCGATATAAACACCCATGAGACGAGGATAAGGATACCGATATTCCCGAACGACCAAGATATGAGGAGGCTTTCGGAGCGCGTGAGGGCATACTTCTCCTCTACCCCGGAGCCTTACGGCTTCCTTATAAGGGGTCACGGTCTTTACGCGTGGGGGAGGACGATGGAGGAAGCTCTGATACACACCGAAGCGCTTGAGTTTTTGTTTGAGTGTGAGATAAGGCTTCTTTCCGTATCTCAGCCTTCTACCGCGAGGAAGTAAAAGTATACCTTCCTCGCTCCCGCGGAGCGAAGCGCCCTCGCGACGCTCATCGCGGTTGAGCCGGTTGTGAGTATGTCGTCGTAAACGAGGACGTCTTTTCCCTTCACGAGCCAAGGTTTTGTGACCGTGTAGGCTTTCTCGGTAGCCTTTCTCCTTTCCTCGGGGCTTTTTCCCGCGAGGGGGCGGGCGTATCGGGTGCGCTTTAGGACTTTAGCGAAGGGTATTTTTAGGTTCCTTATCACCTCCTCGTTGTGGTCATACCCGCGGGTGTAGCGCCTCAGGAAGTGAACGGGGACGAACGTAACCAAACGCGCACCTGTCTTTTTCATGAATTCCTCAAAGTGGGGTTTTATGAGCTTTGCTATCTCAAGCCCGAAGGGCTTCACCGATTTAAATTTATAAAGGATTATTATCTCCCTGAGGGTTCCCTCGTAAACTTGGAAGAACTCATACCCGTCAACGCCTTCAAGTTCTTTTGGGTTTTTAAAGTATTCGTGGGGTGAGAGCGAGGAGATGCACGAGGGGCATATGTAACCTTGGAGCTGAGGAGAAAAGGGACGTCCGCATACCTTGCACGTGTTCTCGCTCAGGAAAAGTCCGTCAAGTAGTTTACCCAACCACCTCATACCGTCTGTGTTTGAATTTAGCACCGAGACTTTTTGCGAGTTTTTCGGTCTTTTTCATGTCCACACCTTCGTAATCAACCGCGGAGACTACCACCTCAAACCCGAGTTTCTTGGCTTCCTTTATGAATTCTAAGACCTTTTTGAACGCATCGGGGGACGCGGGTCTGCAAACGCGCTCGTATGTCTCGGGGTCCGGGGCGTTGAGGCTCACCGAAAAGACGTCAACGAGCCCGACAAGCTCTTTTAGCTTTTCCTTGGGGAGGAAGGAAAAGAGTAGTCCGTTCGTGTCCACCCTTACTTTACCTCCCCTTTCCTTTACCCATTTTGCGACTTCTTTGAGGACGGAAAAGCGGAGGGTTGGCTCACCGTATCCGCAAAAGACGACCTCCTCGTAGAGTTTCGGGTCTTTTATTTCTTTGATGATTTCCTCAGGAGAGGGGTCTCTCGTGGTCCAGACCCAATGCCCCTTTACCCAGAAGTTTCTTTCCCTTTCCCTTTGGCAAAATACGCAGTGGAGGTTACACTTGTTCGTCAGGTTTATATAGAGCTTGTTGTTGATGACGTAGGTGATGGTGTCTTTTTTTTTTACGTCGTTGAGGTTAAACGCGAGCTTTGCGTTTTGGGTCGTCATCCTGTCCACGTCTTCCGGGGATGTGTTGGGGAGAAGCTCCGCGAGGGCTTTTGCGGTGTAGAAGATGTTCGTGGGTTTGTTGGGTTTTCCGCGAACCGGCTGGGGCGCGAGGAAGGGTGAGTCCGTTTCAAGGAGGATGCGGGAGGTGGGTGTTCGCTTTACGACTTCCCTCAGCGCCTGCGCGTTTTTGTATGTGATTATGCCCGAGTATGAGATGTAAAAGCCCATGTCAACCGCTTTTTTCATGGTTTCGTATGAGCCT
>JAADEK010000031.1 GCA_013153455.1 Aquificota bacterium | reverse complement strand
GGCATTATTGAGTTGAACAAGACCCTTCCGGGTGTTGTTTCAACCCACTTGTCCCCTATCTTGACCTTTATCTTAGCGTGTATGTCAACGTGACCCAGTTCAAGCGCCTTGAGAACCTCGTTGAAGTCCGCGAAGGCTTTACCCTCTCCCTTCCTGCCGGGTATCGGGTCGTGTGTGATGTAGTAGGTTCCGAGAACCATGTCTTGGGAGGGCATCGTGAGGGGTTTTCCGTGCGCGGGGGAGAGTATGTTCTGGGTTGAGAGCATGAGTATATAGCTCTCAAGCTGTGCCTCTATCCCGAGCGGGACGTGAACAGCCATCTGGTCCCCGTCAAAGTCCGCGTTGAAGGGAGGGCAGACGAGCGGGTGTAGCTGTATGGCTTTCCCGTCAACGAGAACTGGCTCAAAAGCCTGTATTGAAGGTCTGTGTAGCGTCGGTGCGCGGTTCAGGAGAACCGGGTGCTGTTTTACAACCTCCTCAAGGCATTCCCAAACCTCGGGGGTCTTTTGTTCAACAAGTCTCTTCGCGTGTTTTATGGACGTAGCGTATCCCTTTTCCTCAAGTCTCCTGTATACGAAGGGCTTGAAGAGCTCAAGAGCCATTATCCTCGGGAGCCCGCACTGGTGCATCTGAAGCTCGGGACCGACGACTATAACCGAACGACCCGAGTAGTCTACGCGCTTACCCAGCAGGTTCTGCCTGAAGCGCCCCTGTTTACCCTTCAGGTAGTCCGCGAGGGACTTGAGCGGTCTTCCGTTTTGCTTTACAGGATTTCCGCGCTTCCCGTTGTCTATGAGGGCGTCAACCGCCTCTTGGAGCATACGCTTTTCGTTCCTGATGATGATATCCGGGGCGTTCAGCTCTATAAGGCGCTTGAGACGGTTATTCCTGTTTATGACCCTCCTGTAGAGGTCGTTGAGGTCCGAGGTTGCGAATCTCCCGCCGTCAAGCGCGACGAGGGGTCTCAGCTCGGGAGGAAGAACGGGCAGAACCTCAAGAATCATCCACTCCGGTCTGTTCCCGCTCTTTTTGAAGCCCTCTATGAGTTGGAGCGCCCTTAGAGCCTTCCTTATCCTCGCCTCGGAGACCTCTTTAAGAACCGTAGCCCTTATGTCCTCCTTAATCTTCTCAAATATGGGTATGTCCTTCTTCTGTTGACGGACCTTCTCGTAGTAAGCCTTCAGGGCTTCCTTTCCGGTGAGACACTTCTCACCGCAGTCCTCGTAAGAGATTTCACCGGTTTCAACGTTGAGGTAAAGCTCCTCGTTCAGAATCTTGTGGATAGCCTGTTCAAGCGAAAGACCCTTTTCCTCAAGTCCCTTTATCTCTATACCGTATGTCCTGAAGTCGTCCGCTATAGTCTTTATTATCTTTTGATAGAGGTTCTTATACTTCTCCTCAAGCTCCTTACCGAGTTCCTCAAATCCTATGCTGTAGGGCTTTACGACTTCCTTTAGCTTCTTTGAGTATGCGTCAAGGTCAAGCTTGGACAGAATCTCTTTGAGAATCTCCGCACCCATACCGTATTCGTATTTCTCGTCTATCGTAAAGGCGTATTTCTCCTCAAACTCTTCCTCGTTCACGACGTGGAGCTTTACCCATTTGGTTGATATCCCGTCGTTCAGGGGAATCGTTCCCTCGTCCTTCTCAAAGCGCTCCTCTTCCTCCTCGTTCGGATACTCTATGACGAGGTATGACTCAAAGTAAGCGACCCTCTCAACGTCTCTGGAGGTGAGGTTAAGAAGCGTTCCTATCTTTGAGGGGGTGCTCTTTAAAAACCATATGTGAACAACAGGAGCCGCGAGCTCTATGTGACCGAAACGCTGACGCCTTACGTAAGAAGATGTAACCTCAACACCGCACTTTTCACAAATCTTCCCTTCGTATCTCTTTCCCCTGTATTTCCCGCACAGACACTCGTAGTCCTTTATGGGTCCGAATATACGGGCGCAAAAGAGCCCTTCCTTTTCGGGCTTAAGCGTTCTGTAGTTTAAGGTTTCGGGTCTCTTTACCTCACCGTGAGACCAGCTTCTGATATCCTCAGGGGAAGCGAGCATAAGCTTAATCTTTGAGAAGGGGAAGATACCCCTTCCTTTCCTGCTCATTGTTCTTCCTCCTCCTTAATTTCAACTTCATCGCACGGCTTTTCTTCGCCGTTCATACACTTGACGTTAAGGCTCAAGGCTTTGAGTTCCCTTACGAGAACCTTGAACGATTCGGGTATACCGGGCGTGTAGGTGTATTTACCCTTAACGATTGCCTCGTATACCTTTGACCTTCCCTCAACGTCGTCGGACTTGACCGTGAGCATCTCTTGGAGTGTGTATGCTGCACCGTGTGCTTCAAGCGCCCAGACCTCCATCTCACCGAGGCGCTGACCCCCGAACTGAGCCCTTCCTCCGAGGGGTTGTTGCGTGACGAGCGAGTAGGGACCCGTTGAACGGGCGTGTATCTTGTCGTCAACCATGTGGATGAGCTTAAGCATGTGCATGTATCCGACCGTTACCTCAAAGTCAAAGGGCTCTCCCGTCCTCCCGTCGTAAAGCGTCGTTTTGCCCCTTTCGGGAAGCCCCGCCTTTTTGAGGAGCTCCTTTATAGCCTTCTCGTCCGCTCCCTCAAAGGCGGGCGTAGCCATCGGGATACCGCGCTGTGCGTATTCCCTCGCTACGTTCCAAAACTCCTCCTCCGAGAGCGAGTTAAGGAACTCCTCTATGAACTTGGCGTTTTCCCCGTCCTTATCGCCTATCGCGTATATCTCCTTCAGATACTCGGTTATAGCCTTCCTGTCCTTGCCCTTTTCTATCATCTCCCCTATCTTTTTGCCGAGCTCCTTCGCAGCCCACCCGAGGTGGGTCTCAAGAATCTGACCCACGTTCATACGTGAGGGAACACCCAACGGGTTGAGGACTATATCAACGGGCGTCCCGTCGGGCAGGAAGGGCATGTCCTCAACGGGAAGGACGACGGATATAACACCCTTGTTCCCGTGCCTTCCCGCCATCTTATCACCGACCTTTATCTTGCGCTTGTTCGCTATAAAGACCTTTACCAGCGTAATGACGCCGGGCGGGAGGTCCCTGCGCTTGAGAAGCGTTTCCTTTTTCTCCTCGTATACCTTGTTGAGCATATCTATCTGTATCTTCGTCCTTTCCGCTATTTCCTTTATCTTCCGTATGAGCTCCTTGTCCTCAAAGAAGTTCTCGGGTCTCGCGAGTATAAAGTTCCCGAACTCGTTAACGATTTCCTCCGTAATCACCGTTCCCTTCTTTATGCTCTTTCTACCTATCTTTACGTCCTTTTCAACCTTCCTACCGAGTATGAGTCCCTTGAGGACTTTGTCCCTCCCGGTTATGATGAGGTTCTTCTTCCTCTCAAGCTCCTGCTCAAGGGCTTCAAGCTCTTCCCTTTCAACCTTTTGAGCGAGCAGGTCCTTCTTACCGCTTCCCCTCCTCGTAAAGACCTGAACGTCTATCACTATACCCTCAACACCGGGGGGACACCTGAGCGAAGCGTCCTTGACGTCCCTCGTCTTTTCACCGAATATAGCCTGAAGGAGTTTCTCTTCGGGTGTGAGCTTCGTCTCTCCCTTGGGCGTCACCTTACCGACGAGTATATCCCCGGGCTTTACGTATGTCCCTACCCTGACGATACCGTGCTCGTCAAGGTGTGCCAGAGCCTTCTCCGGAACGCCCGGAATCTGACGCGTAATCTCCTCGTCCCCTACCTTCGTTTCCCTCGCCTCAACCTCAAGCTCTTCTATGTGTATTGACGTGTATACGTCCTCCTTGACGAGCCTCTCCGATATGACTATCGCGTCCTCAAAGTTGTATCCCCTCCAAGGCATAAACGCGACGAGAACGTCCTTCCCGAGCGCGAGCTCTCCCTTGTCCGTTGAGTGCCCGTCCGCTATTATCTGTCCCTTTTGAACCTTCTCACCCTTCCTCACGAGCGGACGCTGATTTAC
>JAADEK010000050.1 GCA_013153455.1 Aquificota bacterium | reverse complement strand
TCCTCCTTCTTATCCTCTCTTGTCAAGACGTTCCCCAAAAATACAAAACGCCCGAAGGGCGTTCATTACTCCAAAAGTATAAAAAACAATTCGTTGAAGGCGTTGTAATCCTCTCCGAGGACATACCCCCCGACGCGCTCAAGGACAAGCGCTACCTAATCGTATGGGTCCGAAAGCCCCAAAGCCAAAGACCCGTAGCGGTCCTGCGGATAGAAAACCCGCGCCTGCCCTACAGGTTCAAGATAACCGGAAGGGACAAGCTCAGGCGCGACGAGCTTATAGAGGGTGAGCTGATAGTGGGGGCGAGACTCTCAAGCGACAAAAGCGCGGGCTTCAAGGACGGGGACATCTACGGCTTTACGAACGCAAAAGCGGGACAAAGGGACGTAAAGCTGATACTTAACCACGTCTACAGGGAGGAAAAAAAATGAACCTCCTCATAACGGGCGTGGGCTCGGGTCTCGGGAAGGCTCTCGCTCAGGAAGCCCTAAAGAGGGGCTACAGGGTCTACGCGCTCGGGAGACACCTCCCTTCGGAGCTTGAGGGAAAGATAGCGTTCGTCAGGGCGGACCTCTCAAGGCTTGAGGAGGTAGCCCTCAAGCTTTCCCTCCTCACCGAAGGGATAAAGAGGTTTGAGCTTTGCATCCTGAACGCTGGGACGCTCGGGAGCATGAAAGACACACGCGAGCTGTCCCTCAGGGAGATAGACGAGGTGATGGGGGTAAACGTCTGGGCGAACAAGGTCATAATAGACACACTTTCGGAACTCCGAAAGGAGGTAGACCTCCTAATCGCGATATCATCGGGAGCTGCGAAAAACTGCAACAGGGGATGGGGAGCTTATGCGCTCTCAAAGTCCGCGCTCAATTGCCTCGTAAGCCTATACGCAAAGGAGATAACCCGAACCCACTTTATAGCCCTCGCGCCCGGACTCGTCCTTACCCCGATGCTTGAGCTCGTGATGTCCCAAGACGAGGAGAGATTCCCGTCCGTAAAGAGGATTAAAAACTCACCCAAACTCCCCCCCGACAAGACCGCACAGCTCATATTTGAAGTCCTGCCCAAGCTCAAGGAGTTCCCGAGCGGTTCTTTCGTTGACCTTCGGGACCTCCCCCAATACGAGTATTACATTCATAAATACGGGGTATACTGATGAGCGACGAAGTCCTCTCAAAGGAAGAGATAGACCTCCTGATGCAAACACTTGAAAAGAAAAAAGAGGAGGCAAAGGGAGGGATAAAACCATTTGATTGGGACGCGCTTGAGAAGATAGAACCCGAAAGATACGTAAGACTTGAGCAGTTCTCGTCCGACCTCGCCCTCTGGCTCGGTGAGATAATCCAGAGGAAGGTGTACGAACCGATTGACGTCTCTTTAAAATCAAAGAAAAGGAACGCGCTTTCGCGCGTTATCACCGCCCTCAGTCCCCCCTTCCTGCTTTCGCGGATAAGCACAACCAAGGCGGGGGAAGTATACCTCATACTTGACGCAAAAAGCGCCTACACACTTATCAGCCTCCTTCTGGGAGGAGCGCCCGCGGAGACCGAGGGAAAACCCTTCTCAAGACTTGAGCTGAACCTCCTTTCCCGCGTCCTCGGGGAAGTATGCCAAAAGCTTATAAAGGAGTGGAACGAGTTTTTCAGCGTAAAACTAAAGGATTGCGAGATAACACAGAACGTATACGAGCTTGACCTTGACGACGAGCACTACATAGCCCAATACACGCTCACAACACCCACGACGAAAACACCCGTCCTCTTCGCGGTTCCCGTTTTCCTCCTCAAAGAGATGAAGCACGAGCTCACCCTTTCTCGCCCCTCCCCCGAGGACGCAAAGGCTATGCTGAGCGCACTCATGAACGTCCCCCTTACCCTTGAGTGCGTAATAGAAAAAAGGAAGGACAAGCTCTCCTCCGCCCTCCTTCTTGAGCGAGAAGCTACCCTAATCACCGAGAAAAAGCTCACCGACGATGTGAGCCTAACGCTTGAGGGAAAGGAGAAGTTCCTCGGACAGCTCGGTGAGGTTGACGGCAGGCGCGCGGTAAAGATATCACGCGTCCTTTAGAGCTTTCCTTGCGAGCTCAAGAAGGAGCCTCTGGCGCTCCTTTCCCTTTTTCCTTGCGCTCCTGATGCGCGAAAGGCGCCGAAGCGCGTCCTCAATCCCCTCAGGAACGCACGCCTCAAGGCGCTCCCTCAGCGCACGCGAAAGCGCAGGAACCCTCCCGGAGGTCGTTATCCCTATGACCACGTCCCCCCTCCTCACGAGCGCGGGAAATATAAAGTTGCAATACTCGGGACTGTCCACCGCGTTACAAAGGATTTTCCTCCTCTCGCAGAGCCTGAAGACCCTCCTTTGGAGCCTCTCGTCGTCAACCGCGACTATAACCACGTCCTTGTCCTTTAAGTCCGAAGACCTGAAGCGCCTCTTTACGTATTTGAGCCCGCGGGATTTCACAATATCCCTCAGTTCTTCCGTCAGCTTAGGTGAGACAATCGTTATGTTCCCCGTGAAGGGAAGGAGGTTCTTTACCTTTCTCGTCGCTACCTTTCCTCCCCCGACGACCAAAACCCTCTTTTTTGATAGGTCAACGAAGAGGGGAAAAAGGGGCATATCAGCGCTTTTTGTAGAACTTAACGAGCTTCCCTGTGGTAGCGTCAACGACCGCGGTTCCCTCCGTTCCCTTTATCTTGTAAAGACACTCTCCCGTCTTTTTCCTCCTCGTGAGGTATACCTTGTATACCTTACCCGTAAACTCCTTTACGCTCTTTATCGCGGTCTCCGCGTCTATAGCCTTGGGGAGGCATTCCTTTAGGTATTTTGGTTGTGCAAATAGAACCCCCGCAAATAGAAGAACCCAGAGCATACGCTTTATTATACCTAAAAGTTAGAAGTTCCGCTTTCTACCTTTACATCTACACCTTTTCTGTAAAGGTAAACGACCTTTTTGTTTACGTAAAAGCGCTCAACGAGAGCAAGCCCTTCCCTCTCTTTACAGTCAAAGAGGTAAACCCAGCCCGGTGTGAGGTAAGCCCTCAGGAGTGGCTCACCCCTCAAAAAGCCGACGTAGAGACAAAAGTCCTTTATATCGGGACAATCGCAGGCGGTTCTCGCGCCCTTTGTGAGCTCGTAAGCGACCAAAGCCTGAGCCTTAGGTTTTCCCCTCTTTTGGTCAAGGTAAGGGAGGTAAATAAAACCGTATAAGAACCTCAGGAAAACGACAAAGACGAGGGAAAGGAAAAGGTAGCGCCTCAAGCGCTCCGAAAGCCCCTCCGAGAAGCCCTTTGCGAGGATGAGAGCAACGAGCGTAAAGAGCGGAAGGACGTATCTTCCCCTGCTCGTTGCGGAGAACCAGTAGGGAAGGTAGTTAAGAAGGGCAAGAAGGGCAAAAAAACGAAGCTCACGCGTAAGGGAAAACCTGCCCACCAAGAAAAGCGCAAAGAGGGAAGCGGGGAGGAGTTGCTTGAAGTTAAGGAGGGGGTATGTGATGAGGTGAAGGATGAGCGCGCCAAAGTCCCTTGAGCTTTCAACGCGCGAAAAGCTCTCCTCCCAAAGCCTCCTCAAGTAAAAGAGGGGCTCTTGTGAAAAGACGACCCACCAAAGGGAGGAAAGAAGGAGGAGGGGAACCGAGAGAAAGAAGTGAGGGTTTAGGATTGGCTTCGGACTTCTCTCAAAGACCGAAAGGGCGAGGAGTGAAAGCCCCCAAAAGGCAAAAGCGGGAAAACCCTTGAGCATAAAGATAAGACCTCCGCTGAGCGCGGAGGTGTAATAAAAGACGGGATTCTTCGTCCTCAGGAGGAGGAAAACCTGAGCAAATAGTAAAAAGACAAAGAGGGTGAGCGTGATGTCTATCTCCGCGAGCCAACCATACCAAAAGAGAACGTCCGCAAAGGTCAAAAACAACACCGCCCCCATGAGGGCGGTCTTTTTATCTTTCAAGAATTTTATTGAAAAAAGATATAAAAGAACCGCGCAAAGCGCGGTTGAGGTCAAACTCACAGCCCTCGCGGTGATAACGTCCCAACCCAGAAGCTTTGAGTATAAAATTATGAGCCAGTTAAAGAGG
>JAADEK010000069.1 GCA_013153455.1 Aquificota bacterium | reverse complement strand
GAGGTTCCGCCGAGCGTTTGGACCAAGTATCCGCCCGCGTGCTTTACGCTCCCGTCCTCGTTTACTTTAACCCCGAGCGCCACCGCGGAGGGTATCTGCTCGGACTGGTAAAGGTAATATGCTATGTCCTGACCTATCTCGCCCGAAACGAGCGGAACGACGCTCGTGTAGGGTTTCCCCGTCCCGAGGTCCTTCACGACTGTGAGCGTTCCGTTTTTCCCGACTATCGCGGAGACGTCAAACTTCTTCTTCCCGTCAACTTCCTTTATCAGTGGCTCAACGTTCGGGTTCTGGACAAAGCCCCTCACCCTTCCCTTCGCGTCCGCCTCAACGACGATGAGACCTATGGGTCCGTCCCCCTCTATCTTGAGGAGTAGCTTTTGGTTCGTTCCGTGCTTCAGCAGGGAGGTAAGGAGCAAAGCTCCCGCTATAGCCCTCCCCATGGCTACGGTAGCTGCGGGGGAGAGGTTGTGAACCCTCCTCGCGGTTTCAACGGTGTTGGTAGCCTTCAGGGTGTATACGCGGACGGGTTCCTTTTTCGGAACCGCTATGACCATGTAGTCCCGCTCTTGGAAGTAGTCCTTTAGGTCCTTCTTTACCTGGCTGGAAAGCTCCTTTATCAGCATAATAAAAGAATTTATACGATAAGAAGAGGGCTACTCAAGCGCCCTTTCAACGATACTCTTCACGATTTCCCTCTCAAGGGGTGAGCTTATCTTGGGTATTATCGTCTCAAGGACTACGTCCTTTGCGCTACTGTAGCGCGGGAGGCGCCTCGCACACCTCACGGTGTCCCTGATTGAGAAGACGAACTCAACGGGTTCCTCCGATTGCTGGGTCTGGTAAGCCCTGTACGTCTTCCTTATCTCGTTCGCTATCTTCAGAAGCTCAAAGAGCTTGAGTATATCGCGCTCCCTCTCCTGCGTAAGGAGTTCCTTACCCCTTTGGGTTTTTATGTCGTTAACGACGTAATACCAAAGGTATGTAAAGTCTTCCTTTGAGAGGGAGGAAAGCGTAGGGACGTAGTCCTTTAGTATGAGAGCCTCGTCAGGGTAATAAAAGCCCCTCTCGTCCTCAAAGGGAGGGTAATCCACGAACATGATATCCGCGCGGGACTTTATGTCTTGGGGAAGCTCCGAAACCCCTAAATAGTTCTGCGGGTTCATACCCCCGACGAGTATGACGTCGGGGTGAGCCTTCACAACCTCACCGTATGAAAGGACGAGATACCTCCTGTAATCAAAGAGGGGGTTGAAAATCTTGACGAGCGAGGGGGGGAGCGTGTTTATCTCGTCAAGGTATATAACCGCGCCGGGCGTTCTTAGCGCCTTTACGAGGTCCGAGTATACCCTTCTTGTCCCGCGCTTTGGGTCAAACTCGTAAACGAAAGTGATGTCTTCCTTTTCCATCTTTGAGTTGCAGGGAACGATAAAAAGGGGACGGTTTGTAAGGGCGGAAAATACCTCAACGAGGAAGTTCTTACCCACCCCCGCATCACCCTCAAGTATGAGTATCCCCTCACCGAAGGTGAGCTGTTCCTTGACGAGGGACGTAAAACGCTCAAGGTTCTGAACAAACCAAGGCGTCTCCTCAAAGGCTACGGGTTTCGGGAACTTAGGGGACTGCGTTGAGCAAAGCCCGTTTAAGTGCCTCAGATACCTCCCTACCCAGCTCGGGAGTTTCTTTAGCTCCTCTTGAGGGACGATGTTGTTGTAGCGCTTTGGCTCAACAACGAGACCGTCTTTTCTCTCAAACTGTATGCGGGCGTAAACCTTACCGTTGTGCAGGAACTTCTCCTCAACGCTCACGCGCCACGGGTATCTTACCTGCTCCCCCTCGTATTTCTCAATCTCTTCCCTCCCGAAACGGACACTCCTCCCGAGGTCTTGTATGCGGAAGGTGTTGAGCCTGTCCTGTATGAGCTTCTCCTGCAGGGTCTTGATAAGCTCGTAAGACGCGCCCGCGGAAAACTCACGGGGGAGACTTGATATAAACTCCCGAGCCTCCTTCACGCTCGGAAGGGACTCAAGCTCCGAAAGCTCGCCCGCGTCCGCTCCGCTCACCTCCTCCCGAACGCGGGAAAGGTGCTCCGAGAGCTTTCGCTTGAAGTATTCCTCCGCCTCCCGAAGAAGCTCCTCAAGACCCTCGGGTGAGCGCTCCATACGCTCGCGTATGCGCTCGTAGTCCTCTCCCGTGAGCGTTCCCGAGCTTATCTTCTCCCTCATACCGCGGATAAAGAGCTCCTTCTTCCTTTCCTCAAGCTCCCGGCGAGCCCTCAGGGCGAGCTGTCTTACCTCCTTGAGGGGTATGTTTATCTCCTCAAGCTCGCGGAGAGGTTTGGGGTAATTGAGCTCCTCCTCTTTCCTTACGTCCTTCAGAGCCTTTTTGAAGGCTTTGTAAAGCTCCTGAGCGCTCTTTATTATCTGCTTTTGGCGCTCTTTCGGGTATATGAGGTCAACGAGGTTCGTCTCAAGCTTCTCAAGGAAGTAAAGCCTCCTGCCGTCCCCGTCCTCGTAGCGCGACGTGTATACGCTCCCGTCCTGAGCAACCCTCACGACGCTGTAGCCGTATCCCTCAAGGAAACCCAAAAACCTCCTCTCTTGGAGGTCAAAGACCCCCAGCCTGTTTCTCTCTTCGTCCGCGCTGAAGAGGAATCTCCCGTCGGGTGATATATCTATCTCCGACGCCTTGTGCTCGTAAGGAATCTCCTCCGTTTCCTCCGTTTCGGGGTCGTAAACGACCAAAAGCGACCTCTTGTTGTCAAGGATGTAGACCTTCCCGTTTGAGAAAGAAACAGCCCTCGCCCCCGCATAAGGGAGAACCTTCAAGAGATTCCCGCCTATTGAGAAAAGGGCGCTCTTTTGCGTCCCGCTGAGGAAGACCTTACCCCTCGGAAGGAGCTTTATCGCCTGAAGGTCGCCGATACCCGCGTCCCTGTATACGAACGTGCTCTTAAAATCAACCGTCGTCTGGGTAAGCTCGCCCGCAAGCTCTATAACGTAAACCTTCTCACCCACAACACCGAAAGCGAGAGAGCCCTCCCTTATATCAAGCCCGCCGGTCGGTCTCAGACCCTCCTGAGATATGCGGACGCTCTTCCAGCTTTTGGGGTCTCTTCTTTCCTCAAGGTAGTAGATGACCAGATAAGGCGGGGCTACAACACCGAGATACCTGTCCCTGAAGACGATATCCGTGATTGATTGGGCGGGGGGCTTTGATGGGAGGCGGTGGAGCTTCCCGCTCCAGTCGTAGAGCTGAAACACACCGTGGCGCCTGCCCACGAGAACCCAGTAAGCGTCTTCCGAAACGTCAAGCGTCTGTATCCAGTATTCCTCTATCTTCGCGTCGGGGTCCCTGCTGAGGGGAGCGGGTCTGAAGACGATATCCCCGACCGAGAAGGTTTTTCCCTCGTTACTCTCTTCGCCTTTTTTCAATAATTTTTCAAGTATACCCATTAAATAAAGATATTAAAGACCGCTTCGCGGTGGTTTTCTTGACGAGCGTCATAGCTCCCTCAGGGACTTTCCTTCCTTTATGAGCGTAGCTATGAGCTCGTAGTTGTCGTTAAGATGCCTGTCTATCTTCTCAACCACGAGCTCAACGTTTTCGGGTATAGAAACCCAGAGCTTTCCCCTCTTTTCGGGCGCAAAGAGCTTAACGCACTTCTTTAGAAACTTGTAGTAATGCTTCGGGAGGCGGTAAACCGCGTGATGGACGATATCGGGCGTCTGCCACGGGCAGACCTTGTAGCCCTCTTGTATCTTCTCAAGTAGACCCTTCGTTCCGTGGATGGCGCGGTTAAGAGCCATCAAAAACGTGGGGACGCCCTTGAGAAACGCGTCCGTAAGCTCCTTGTTCTCGTGAACGGTCGCGTCGTAAAAGATAGCCTTCTTCTCCTCAAGGAGAGCCTTTATGAGGTCAATTGGAACCGCAAACTCGGGAAAGTAAAGCGGTGTTCCCGCCGCGGTGTATGAAGAGGGAAAGTATACGATGTAGTCGTAGTCCGGGCGAACCAAAAGACCGTTTGTCATATTCGCTACGTGAAGAACCTCCCTTTCCATCATTCAATAATATATTTTGTGAAGATACTCCTCGTTCAGAGAAGAACACTCGGGGACGCCCT
>JAADEK010000123.1 GCA_013153455.1 Aquificota bacterium | reverse complement strand
AGGGTGGCCGAGCGGTCGAAGGCGCGGCGCTGGAAACGCCGTGTGCCCCGTTTGGGGCACCGAGGGTTCGAATCCCTCCCCTTCCGCCACAAAACCCTATGAAGATTCGGATAGGAACCCGAAAAAGCAAGCTCGCCCTCTGGCAGGCGAACTACGTAAAGAAGAAGCTTGAGGAGCTGTGGGGGGTTGAGGTTGAGCTTGTAAAGATTACCACCACGGGCGATAAGATTACGGACGTTCCCCTCGCCAAGATAGGGGGAAAAGGGCTCTTCGTAAAAGAGATAGAAAAAGCACTCCTTGAGGGCGAAATAGACCTCGCGGTTCACTCTCTCAAAGACCTCCCCATGGAACTGCCCCGAGGACTCACCCTCGGCGCGGTAACAAAAAGGGAAGAACCCTACGACGTCCTCATTTCACGCTCGGGGAAAAAGCTCAGCGAGCTCCCCTCCGGTTCCGTGGTAGGGACCTCTTCTCTCCGCAGGCGTGTCCAAATCCTCCGAAGGCGTCCGGACCTCAAGGTAGAAACACTCAGGGGAAACGTTGACACGAGGATGAGAAAGCTGAACGAAGGGCTTTACGACGCGATAGTCCTCGCTTACGCGGGAGTCAAGCGCATGGGCTACGAGGAGCACGTGACCGAAGTCCTAAAAGACTTTATACCCGCGGTAGGTCAGGGAAGCCTCGCTATAGAGATAAGGAAAGACGACCAAAAGGTAAAGAAGCTCGTAGAGCCACTCAACGACGAGGAGAGCTACACCTGCGCCATTTGCGAGAGAGCTTTCTTGAGGGAGCTTGAAGGCGGGTGTCAGGTTCCGATAGGAGCCTTTGCGACCCTAAAGGGAGACCAAATCACCCTGAGGGCTTTTGTCTCCGACCTGAACGCGGAGAGGTTCATAGAAGGGCAACTTACGGGAAAAAGGGAAGAAGCGGAAGAGGTCGGGAGAAAACTTGCCCGTGAACTGCTTTCCCGCGGGGCTGAGGAAATCCTCAGGGAGATTTACGGGAAATGAGATTCCTCGGGTATGAGAAACTATCGCCCGAGGAGAATATGTCCCGCGACGAGGGGATGCTCCTTTCACTTGAGAAGGGAAACGGTGAGCCATCCTTTCGGATATACACGTGGAGTGAGCTTTGTGTAAGTATAGGGCTCAACCAGCAGGTAAAAGAATTCCCCGTTAAGGTAGTCAGGAGACCGACGGGGGGAGGTGCCCTCCTCCACGGCTGGGACCTCAGCTTTTCAGTCGCGGACTACAGAAACGGAAAGAGCCCGCTCAGTATATACAAAGAATTTTCTTTAAAGCTGAAGGAGCTATTTTCCGCGCTTGGGGTCCCGCTTGAGGTTGAAAAAAGTAAAGCGGGAGGGCGTGCCTACTTTTGCTTTTTCTTCCCGAGCTTCGGCGAGCTGAGGACTCCTTCGGGTAAAAAGCTCGTCGCGCTCGCCATGAGAACGCTATCAAAGGCTTTCCTCCTGCACGGGAGCGTATACGTTAGGTTTGACTACAAAAGGGCGGGTGAGATTTTAGGGTTAAGGGAGGAAGAGCTAAAGGAGAGGATAACCACGCTTGAGGAGCTCGGTGTGAGCGAGGAGGACTTCAGGCGACTACTTTATTCTTTCCTTTCCTCTTAGCCTCGTATAGTTTCATATCCGCGCAGTAGATGTAATCTTCCGGTGTCTTGCTCCCCGTGTATATATCACTGCAAACGCCTATACTCACGGTTATCTTGACGCTTACATCACCGCAACGTATCGTCGTCTCTTCTATCCTCCTTCTCAGGTTTTCAAGAATCTTTAGCGCGTCGCCCAAGGGGGTTGACGGCATTATTATCAAAAACTCCTCGCCCCCGTAGCGAAAGACGTAGTCAGAACGCCTGAAGCTACGCCTAAGTATCCTCGCAAGATGCTTAAGAACGCAGTCCCCGACCAAATGCCCGTATCTGTCGTTTAAGCTTTTAAAGTCGTCTATATCAACTATGGCGACCGAGAAGGGAACCTCGGTGTAGAGAGAAAGCTCAAGTATGTCCCTAAAGACCCTGTTGAGTATACGCCTGTTCAGAAGACCCGTAAGGGGGTCTTTCTTTAGCTCCCGTGTTATGTGCTTTACGTTGAGCATTGAAAGGAGCGAGATAAGCCTGTAGGACGCCTTTATACAGTTCGTGTAGTGTAAAAAGGCGTTCAGGTAGTCCTTACGCGATAGGTTCTCGTAAACGAGTCCAGCGGTTATGTGAACGGTCTTTTGTTGCGCGTTTATCTCCCTTATGAGTTTTTTATTCCTGCTTACGGGCTTTACGCCCGTAAGGAAGCGCTTAAACTCGCACCTCCTTTGCCCCTCCCCCAAGGAAGGCTCACCCTTAAGCTCCACCACGTCCTTTAAAAAACTCATGAGCCAGTGCATGTGCATAAGGAGGGCGTCGTTTATCGGTGTTCCACCTTCCCTCAGTTCCTTTACAAAGAGTTGCTCAACGATATACCTGTCCTTTTGGGCTTCCTTCTTTAGGAGTTCCTTTGCAACGTCGTTTATTATCTCTTTGTTAGGGAACCCTTCGGGTTCGTTAAACCTCTTGTTTAACTTCTCAAGAAGGAGCGCGTATGTTACGTATCCCCCCTCCTTGAGCGTGCTTTTTTCTAACGAAAACTCCTCTTCCCCTTTCACCCTCTTTTTCCTCCGCCTATACTTAAGCATTTTAAGTTAAAAATAGAATTGTGGGAGGGGCGGGTTTAAAATGATAAATAAGTAATTAATTACTTGCTAAGGGGTGGAAGAGATGTTTTACGTTTCAAAGGTAACGCCCTTTTTGTTTGCGCTCGCCCTTTTGAGCCTCTTTGTCTCCCTCTTTACAAAGCTCACACAAGACCTTTACGCCTTCGTGATAGCGTCCGTTTTCGGTTTTATAGGGCTCACGCTGACGGGAGCGATGTATCAAATAATCCCGAACTCACAAAACAGACAACTCTCAAGACCGCGCATCTCTTACCTCGTCTTTTTCCTCATACTCATAGCTTTCCTGAAGTTCGGGACGGGTAATTACGAAAGCGGTTCACTCTTTTTATTCCTCGCTCACCTCGTGTTCCTCGCCCACATAATCACAAACGTAAAGAATATAGCACCCGTTACGGTTAAGTTCCTCGTAGCGTCGGGCATATACCTCGCGCTTTCGTCGTTTTTCCTCCTCGCCCACCTAAAGTGGCAGGCGTTTCCCCTCCAGCTCGCGGTTCACACGCTCACCGTGGGCGCCATGCTGAACGCGGTCTACGGCGTTGAGGTAGCTTGGATACCCATGCTCGTCATGGACACGCTCTCAATAAGGAAAGCGGAGCAACTCTTTAAAGCAAAACAGATAACGACGCTCGCGGTTCTGCTCGCGTTTTGGAGTATGAGCTACCCACTCATAGCCCTTTCCCTCCTCCTTGAGCTCGCACCCGCGGTTTATTTCGGTTACATCATCTACGAGATGCTAAAGCGCAGGCGCATGCCCTCACCCCTCCCCGTCGTGGTAAAGATGTTCCTCCTGGGGTATGTTTTTCTCGTATTCGGGCTTATCGTGGGCGCATACACAGCATCACACCCCGAGAGCCTCGCGAGCGCCCTCTTCCTACACGCGGACTTAATGGTTTACGGCTTTGGCGCCTTTACGATTTTCGGGGGCATGGCTCACCTCCTCCCGCGCATCGTCTGGAACTGGAAAACCTCCTCCCACAAAAAGCCCGAGTGGAGCATAAGCGACCTCACGGACGAAAAATCACTCCTTAACTTCCTTGAGCTCTCGGTTATACTTTACGTCTTTTACCTCGCGGTTGACGTCCTCTTTCCTCCACTTCACGCGGTCTCAACGGTTATATACGTAGCCATACTCGCGCTCTTTTTGCAAAACATATACAAGCCCTTCCTTTACATCTTCCGCTGAGCGTCTCTTTTTATCTCTTTCGTCATAATTTTTATGAGTTTGAGGTCTTAAAATTGAGATTATGAGGCTCGTTTACTACTTTCGGCACTACGCGCGGGAGCGCTTCGGGACGCGCGTAAAGAAGATACCCGTAGCCCTCCCCTTCACGTGCCCCAACATAGACGGAACGAAGGGCAGGGGAGGGTGTATCTACTGCTACAAGGGGGCAAGACCCGAGCACCTCAGCACGCGCAT
>JAADEK010000037.1 GCA_013153455.1 Aquificota bacterium | reverse complement strand
GCAAAGCTCCTAAAATCAAAGGTTCTCGTCGTCGGCGCGGGGGGTCTCGGCTCTCCCGCGCTTTATTACCTCGCAGCTGCGGGCGTGGGAACCATAGGTATCGTTGACTACGACGTCGTTGATTTTTCAAACCTCCAGCGCCAGATACTCCACACGACCGAGCGCGTCGGAACGCCGAAGGTGGAAAGCGCGAAGAAAACCCTTACCTCCCTAAACCCGGACGTGAAGGTGATAACGTATAACACAAAGCTCAACAAGAACAACATCATGGACATAATAAAGGACTACGACGTCGTCCTTGACGGGACGGACAACTTCCCGACGCGCTTTTTAATAAACGACGCGTGCTACTTCGCGGGAAAGCCCCTCGTCTCCGCCGCTATGCTGAGGTTTGAGGGGCAATGCACCGTCTTTGACTTCCGCGATAAGGAAAAATCACCCTGCTACAGGTGTCTATTCCCGGAACCCCCTCCCCCCGGTCTGGTTCCCTCCTGTCAAGAGGCGGGGATACTCGGCTCCGTGGGCGGTATAATGGGAAGCATACAGGCGACGGAAGCGATTAAGCTCCTCCTCGGCATAGGTGAACCCCTCGTCGGCAAACTCCTGATAATGGACGCCCTCTCCATGGACTTCAGGAAGGTAAAACTCCGCAAAGACCCCGAATGCCCCCTCTGCGGAAAAAACCCCAAGATAAAGGAACTCATAGAATACGACCAAAGCTGTGAGGTTCGCTTTTAGGTGAAGCGTCTTCTTTCCCTTGAGAACCTCACCCTCCTTTCAATCGTCCTCGCGATTCTCACGGGTCTCTACCTGCCGGAACTTTCCCAAAAGCTAAAACCGCTCGGTGATGTATTCCTTAGACTTCTTAAGATGATAATCGTTCCGCTTGTTTTTGTTTCCGTCTTCGGAGCCATACTCGGGCTTGAGAGCATATCGCGCTTCAAGAAACTCGGCGTAAGGACGTTCCTCTACTACCTCACGACGACCGCAATGGCGGTAACGACGGGGCTCCTTCTCGTCCTCATATTCCAACCCGGGAAAGGAGAAAACCCCCGACCCTTAAGCCCGCACGAGGTGCCCGAACCCATCTCCCTTGGGCAGGTGATAATGGGGATAATACCCGAAAACCCTATAAAAGCCCTCGCGGAGGGGAAAGTCCTTCAAGTTATATTCTTTGCCATACTCCTCGGGCTTGCTTTCTTGACGGTTGAGCGCTTCAAGCAAGAGCTCGTAAAGAACATAACCGACGGCTTTTCGGACGCACTTGTGAGGCTCACGCGCTGGGTGGTTCTCCTGACGCCCGTTGGCGTTTTTGCGCTCGTTTCTTATCTCGTCGCGCGCTTCGGTATTGATATAATCCTCTCGCTTTGGGAATACGTCCTCGTTGTGGTTCTCGGGCTTCTTATACACGCGCTTGTGAACCTCCCCCTCGTTGCCCTGCTTTTCGGAAGGTATAACCCCTACAGGTATATGCTTGATGTGAGGGAAGCCCTTCTTATCGCCTTTTCCACCGCGTCAAGCGCTGCCACCCTGCCCGTCTCAATGGAGCTCGCAAGGACGAAGGGAAAGGTAAGAAAAGAGGTAGCGGGTTTCGTCCTCCCGCTCGGTGCGACGATAAACATGGACGGAACCGCACTTTACGAGGCTGTCGCTGCGGTCTTCATAGCGAACGTATACGGTATTGAGCTCACGCCCGAGAAGCTCATAACGATATTCCTCACCGTGACGCTTGCGTCAATCGGTGCCGCGGCGATACCGGGAGCCGGGCTCGTTTTGCTCGCTTTGGTTCTCAGCTCCGCGGGTATACCCCTTGAGGGTATCGGTCTTATCGTAGCGGTTGACCGCTTTCTTGATATGCTCAGGACCGCGGTGAACGTCTGGGGAGACCTCAACGGTGCCCGAATACTCAACAAACTCTTAAAATAGTTTTAAATCTTATGAGGGAACGGGACTTAAAGAAGCTTGAGTATGACAAGATAAAGGAGCTGCTCGCGTCCTTCGCGCACTCACCCGCCACGCGCGAGCGCATACAAAACCTAAAACCCCTCACAAACGAGGAGGAGATAAGGAAAGAGATAGAGCTATCGCGGGCGTTCTTTGAGGTTGCGTCCGAGATTACTCTTCACGAGTTTGATGACGTAAGGGGTGCGCTCGCAAAGGCGGGTCTTGAGGGAGCGATTCTCGGGGTTGACGACTTTCTCAAGATATTAAACCTCATATCGCTCACAAAGGAGCTGAAAAAAGCCCTCGCTCCCCACATCGGGCGCCTCCCGGAGCTTTCCAGAATTTACAAAAAGCTTCACCAGCTTTCCCCCCTTGAGAACATCATAAGGGCGAGCATAGACCCCCGCGGTTTCGTTCGGGACGAGGCGAGCGACGAACTTCTTCGGGTAAGGAGGAGCATAAGGAAGCTTGAGGAGGAGATAAAGAAGAGACTTGAGGGTCTCATAAACAGACCCGACGCGGGTAAGTTCCTCTCGGACAGAATCATAACCATAAGGAACGGGAGATACGTGATTCCCGTAAAGAGCACACACGCAAAGAAGATATTCGGTATCGTTCACGGGACGTCCTCCTCCGGCTACACGACATACGTAGAGCCCCAGTTTGTTATACACCTCAACAACAAGCTCACCGAGCTAAAAGAGAAGGAAGAGGAGGAGGTAAGAAGGGTTCTTGAGCGCCTCACGGGATACGTGGGGGACTTCAAGAAGGAACTCTCGGAGAGCTTCAGCGCGTGCGTTGAGGCGGACTTTCAAAAGTGTAAGTATGAGTTCGGGAAGCGCTTGGGCGGTGTTTTCCCCGATTTCGGGAAAGAGGTTGAGCTATACAACGTAAGGCACCCGCTCCTTATGAGCGTAAAGGAGGACGTCGTTCCGGTTGATATACTCCTGAAGGAAAGGAAGGGTCTCATACTTACGGGACCAAACACGGGAGGAAAGACCGTAGCGCTGAAGACGCTCGGTCTTTGCGCTCTGCTCTTTCAGAGCGCCATTCCCGTTCCCGCGGACGAAAGGAGTAAGCTTCCCGTCTTTGAAGGCGTCTTTACGGACATAGGCGACGAGCAAAGCATAGAACAAAACCTCTCAACCTTCTCCGCACACGTAAAGAACATTTCCGAGTTCATAACGAAAACGGGCGAAAGGACGCTCGTCCTCCTTGACGAGCTGGGTGCCGGAACGGACCCCATAGAGGGCTCCGCGCTCGGCATCGGTATACTTGAATACCTAAAAAAGAGGCGCTCTTGGGTATTCGCTACCACACACCACACACCCATAAAGCTCTACGCAACCACGAGCGATTACTACACGCCCGCGAGCGTCCTTTTTGACCGCGAGACACTAAAGCCCCTCTACAGGATAGCCTACAACACCGTGGGCGAGAGCATGGCTTTCTACGTCGCGAGGAAGTTCGGGCTCCCGGAGGAGATAATTGAGATAGCCAAGAAGCACGTAGGTGAGTTCGGGGAAAAATACTTAAAGGCTATGGAGGAGCTTTCGCGCTTCATACACAAATACGAGGAAGAGCACAGGAAGGTAGAAAAGCTGAGGAAAGAGCTTGAGGAGCAAAGGAGGGAGCTTGAGCGCCTGAAAAAAGAATACGAGGAAGCAAAGAGAAAGGGCTGGAGGGAAGCCTACAGGGAAGCGCGCGAATACCTCAGGAAGCTCGCCCAAGAGGGCGAAAAGCTCGCAAAGAGCGCAAAGGACAAAAGCGAGCTATCCCGCTTCATAGAGGAAAAGAAGGAGGAGCTAAGACAGCGCGCCCAGCTCACACCCCCCTCCCTGAAGGAGGGGGACACGGTCAGGTTCATGGGAAAGCTCGGGAAGGTCCTTGAGCTGAAAAACGGGAAAGCCCGTATCCTCCTTGACCGTATAAAGATGTGGGTGAGCACGGAGGAGCTTGAGAAGGTAAACGAGGAAAAGAGGGAGACAGAGCCCGTGCGCGTTGGCACATACACCCAAAAAGACACGCTGAACCTCATAGGAAAGGACGCCCAGAGCGCGGTTCTTGAACTTGAGCGCTTCCTTGAGGAGGCAAAAAGCGCGGGACTCAGGGTCGTTAGGGTGATACACGGCATAGGAAGCGGGAGACTCAAAAGCGCGGTAAAAGAACACCTCTCAAAGAGCGATAAGGTAAAGTTCTTCAGGGACGCATACCCGCG
>JAADEK010000016.1 GCA_013153455.1 Aquificota bacterium | reverse complement strand
TTATACCGTAAGGTTCTTGAGCTTGAAAAGAGGGTAAAGAAGCCTATGGAGCTCCTTGAGCTTAAAGAGGTGATAGACAGGTTCTTTGATAGGGTGAAGGTGATGGCTGAGGACGAAAGGCTCAGGAGAAACAGGCTCGCTCTCTTGAAGCGCACGGAGGAGCTCTTCAGAAGGTTCGGGGATTTCAACGAAATTGTAATAAAGGAGGGCGACGATGTCCCAAGATAAGAGCAAGGCGCTCTTGCTTTGGCTTGATGAGGTGACGATAGAGGATATCCCCATAGCGGGCGGGAAGAACGCCTCGCTCGGGGAGATGATTCGGAACCTCTCCCCGCTCGGTGTAAAGATTCCTTACGGATACGTCGTGACCGCGAACGCATACTACTACTTCCTTGATTACAACAACCTGAGGGACAAGATTAAGAAGATTCTTGAGGGTCTAAATACGGACGATATAAAGGACCTACAAAAGAGGGGGCACGAGGTAAGGGAGCTAATAAGGGGAGGGGAGTTCCCGCCCGACCTTGAGAAGGCTATAAAGGAATACTACAGAAAGCTCTCGGAAAAGTATAACACCCATGCGGTTGACGTTGCGGTTAGGTCTTCCGCTACCGCGGAGGACCTGCCGGACGCATCCTTTGCGGGACAACAGGAGACGTATCTGAACGTCGTAGGTGCGGAGAACGTCCTCGTAGCTATAAAGAACTGTTTTGCTTCACTCTTCACCGACAGGGCTATAGTCTACCGCGAGCGTTTCGGTTTTGACCACTTTAAGGTCGGTATAGCGGTGGGTGTTCAGAAGATGGTTCGCTCGGACGAAGGAGCGTCGGGCGTTATGTTCACGCTTGACACCGAAACGGGCTTCAAGGACGTGATAGTGATAAACGCTACATACGGGCTCGGGGAGCTTTTGGTGAGGGGTGAGGTTACCCCCGATGAGTATATCGTCTTCAAGCCGACGCTCCTCAAAGGATACGCGGCAATCATAGAGAAGAAGCTCGGGAAGAAAGACAGGAAGATGATTTACGGCTCCGGGGACGAGAGGGTGAAGATAGTAAACGTCCCCAAGGAGGAGCAAAAGAGGTTTGCCCTCACGGACGACGAGATTCTCCAGCTCGCGAAATGGGGAGTTCTCATAGAAGACCACTACTCAAAGAAGAGCGGGCGCTGGACGCCCATGGACATAGAGTGGGCTAAGGACGGTATACTCGGTGAGCTTTTCGTCGTTCAGGCGCGTCCGGAGACGGTTCACTCAAGGAAGAGGGACGACGTTATAAAGATTTACAAGATAAAGACACCCGAAGAGGAGAGGAGGAAGCGCGTTCTCGTAAAGGGCATAGCGGTCGGGGACAAGATAGCGACCGGAAAAGCGAGGGTCTTGTTTGACCTAAAGGACGCGGACCAATTTCAGGAGGGTGAGGTCCTCGTTACGGACATAACGGACCCGGACTGGGAGCCCATAATGAAGAAGGCTTCCGCGATAGTGACGAACCGCGGGGGCAGGACATCGCACGCTGCGATAGTTGCGAGAGAGCTCGGTATACCCGCGGTGGTCGGAACCGGGAACGCTACGGAAAAGATAAAGACGGGTCAGGAGATTACGGTATCCTGCGCGGAAGGCGAGACGGGATACGTTTACGAGGGTAAGGTGGACTACGAGGTAGAGGAGATTAACCTTGAGAACATACCAAAACCCAGAACGAAGATAATGATGAACATAGGAAATCCGGAGTCCGCCTTCAGATACGCATCCCTACCCAACGACGGGGTCGGACTTGCCCGTGAGGAATTCATCATAGCGAACTACATAAAGATACACCCCCTCGCGCTTCTCCATTACGAGGACATACTCCAGCTTTACGAGCGCCTGAGGAAGGAAAACCTCATAGACGAGAAGGGGTTCGTTCCCTTCAGACTCATTTACAACTACGCAAACGAGAGGCTCCTTCCCAAGCTCGCAAAGGGCAAAGAGAAGCACCGCGTTAACCTAAAGAGGATAATAGACGAGATAGAGCGCCTCACGTTCGGATACGAGGATAAGGCTACGTATTACATAAAGAAGCTTTCATACGGTATAGCGAAGATAGCGGCAGCGTTCTACCCTAACCCCGTTATAGTTCGTTTCTCGGACTTCAAGTCAAACGAATACGCGAACCTGATAGGGGGAGTCCTCTTTGAGCCCGAAGAGGAGAACCCTATGCTCGGTTGGAGGGGAGCGTCTCGTTATTACTCGGACGTCTTTAAGGAAGCCTTCGGTATGGAGTGCAAGGCGATACTTCGCGTTAGGAACAAGATGGGACTTACGAACACAAAGGTAATGGTTCCGTTCTGCAGGACACCCGAGGAGGGGAAACGCGTTCTTGAGGTTATGGAGGAGTTCGGGCTCAGGAAGGGAGACAACGGTCTTGAGGTTTACGTTATGGCGGAGCTCCCGAGTAACGTGATTCTCGCGGACAGATACGCCCAGATATTTGACGGATTTTCCATAGGTTCAAACGACCTTACACAGCTCACGCTCGGTCTTGACCGCGATTCGGAGCTCGTCGCTCATCTTTACGACGAGAGGAACGAAGCGGTTAAGCGCTTCATAGCCCAGCTCATAAAGACCGCAAAGGAGCACGGGAAGAAGGTGGGTATATGCGGTCAGGCTCCCTCCGACTTTCCCGAGTTTGCGCAGTTTTTGGTGGAGCTCGGTATAGACAGCATATCCCTCAACCCCGATTCGGTTCTAAAGACGATGCTCGCGGTCGTTGAGATGGAGAAAAAGCTCGGGGTTCTGAAATGAAACTCATTGAGAAGATTAAAAAACCTTCCCTTTCCCTTCCCTCCCTTCCTTTTCTCTCAAAGAGCTCCCTCTCGGTCTACCTGACGCCCCACTTCGTTCGCATACTTGAGCTTGACAAGGACGGGGTTCCGACGTTTGAACCCGTTGAGTTTGAGTGGCACGACAAAAGGGAGGAGGAAAAGCTAAACATCTTGAGGGAATTCGTTGAGAAACTGGGACTAAAGGGGAAGAAGGCTCACACCTGCATAACCGCAAAGAACGGAATCCTGAAGGTTCACAAGTTCCCCGCGACCCTCTCAAGGAAAGACCTCCAAGAAGCCATAGACACCTTTATCAGGATAGAAAAGGAAAACATAAAGGAGGAAAGTATATACGATTACTACGTTTGGGAGAGCGAGGACAAAAGGTTTAAGATAATAGCTCTCGTTATAGTCAGAAGGGTTTTTTACGAGGAGCTGAGGAAGTTCATAGAGAGCGCGGGGTTAAAACTCGGGATAGTTGATTACGAGGTGAGCACCATTGTAAACGGGGGGCTCCTTTTTAACCTTCGTGAACCTTTTGCCATACTTTACGTTGACCACCACGAGAGTCTCTTCGTTTACTACACGGGTCAATCAATCGTATACAACATATCAAACTTCTCCCTGAGGGAATACCTCCAGACGAAGGACGACTTTTTGCTTGAGGAGTTCTTTATAGAGATAAAGAACCTTCTTCTTGTTAACGAGGTAAACGCGCTTTACCTCGCGGGTAAGGTGATAGAGCACGAGGAGCTCTTTGAGAAGTTGATGACGAACCTTCCCATACTGAGCCCCCTTGAACCTCCCCACCTGAGGGCTTCGTTCTTCATACCCTATACTTTATCTATGAGGGGGTTGAAGGGAGTATGAGGGAGAAAAAGAGGGAGTTTCTTAGGATAAACCTGAACAAGGGGAGGGGAGGGCTTTTTGAGGGTTTGAGGGGGGTGGAAGCGGGTGCGCTTTTGAGCGCGCTCTCTACGAACTTCCTTCCCCTTTTGTTCCTCGCGGGTATACTCCTCCTCATCGTTAGCGTTGTTTTTTACTTTTTCCTCCTTCGGGAGGTTGAGAACCTGAGGGCTAAGGTTGAGGAGGAAAAGAGGAAGCGCGAAGCGCTCATCTCACAAATAAGAAGGCTTGAGGCTCAAAAGAGGAGGCTTGAGCTTCTTTCCTCGGTTTACGAGTTTGTTGATAGATACAACGATGAGTTTTTCAGGGCTTTCTCGGAGGCTCACAAGCTGAGGGAGGGCTTTATCCTTCAGAATATATCCATATGCTCCTTTAGGGGGAAGAACTGCGATATAAACGAGGCTCTAAAGAGGGGTAGCGTTAGGCTCTCATCACCTGTGGTTCAGCTTGATTTTATCGCTCTCACGCACGACGAGCTGAGGGT
>JAADEK010000122.1 GCA_013153455.1 Aquificota bacterium | reverse complement strand
TGAAGCTAAAGCACATGAGGGAGTTCCTTGAGGACGGGGATAAGGTGAAGGTATGGCTCCGCTTCCGGGGAAGGGAAAACATATACCCCGAGCTCGGGAGGAGGCTTGCGGAAAGAATCATAAACGAGCTCCAAGAGATAGCGGAGGTTGAGGTAAAACCGAAGAAAGAAGGTAATTTCATGATATTCGTTTTGGCGCCAAAGAGAAGGAAGTAAAATTATTACCCATGAGCGTTAAGGTAGGGTGGGATATAACCCATCAAGAGTTTACCATAACGGACTATTACTACTTTTCAATCCTCCAAAGGGAAGCCCAAAAGGCGGGTATAGAGATAGACGAGGTTGACGACTGGGAGAGTCTGAACAAGTATGACGTCATCGTTCTCAACTACCCCGAAATTCCGTTCACGCAAGAAGAGGTAAAGGACGTCCAGAGGTGGGTCCAAAAAGACGGGAAGAAGGTAATCCTCGCGGGCTACTACAAGAACGAGGACAAGATAGCGGACACGTGCAACACCCTCGCGAGGGCTTTCGGTATGGAGCTAAACCCGGACGAGGTCACGGACGAGGTAAACAACCACAAGGGGGATAAATATTTTGTCGTCACATCAAAGATAAGGAGGTATAACAAGAACGAAAAGAACGAGGTGAACGTTCATAAGATAATGCTCGCCTGCGGTGCGTCAATAAAGCCCATAATGCCCGATATAAAGGTCGTTGCGAGGGGAGAGGACACCGCGCGCTCAAACATGGGAAACTACCCCCTCCTCATAGCGGAGCAACTCCACCCCCAAAGCGGGGGATACTTCTGCCTCGCGGGAACGTGCGTCTTTTGGGACAACTACTCAATAACCCTATACGATAACCTCAACTTCTCGCTTAACCTGCTCAAACACCGCCCGCCCTCAAAAGGAACCGTTCTGACGATAGGACCCTGATGAGCACAGTTCCATCGTCTTGGTTAAAGACCGCGGAGCGGTATACAGCGGACCCAAAAAAGGCTTACACTTACTTTGAGGAACTCTTGAAGCGCCACCCGGAGCCCTCTTCCCTCCTTCAATACCTCAACGAAAGGAGGTTTATCCTCCTTCTGATGATACTTGAGCAGTCTCAGTGCCTCAGAAAGTTCCTCTTCAGACACCCGACAGAGTTTGAGAAAACTATACCGAACCTGTGGTATCTAACAAAGGACAAAGAAACGTATATGTCGGAGCTCTCGGGACTGGTTTCAGGAAGTCTTGACGATGCGAAGTTTTCCGAAAAGCTCGCCTTTTACCGCCATAGGGAGCTTATGCGCGTATTTGCCAAAGAACTGCTACGCGTTTCCTCCTACGAGGACATCCTCAGCGAATACTCATACCTCGCGGACGCGCTCGTCCAGAGCGCCTTTGACAGGGCTTGGGAGCAAAGCGTTGAACTCTTCGGGAAACCGGAGGAGGAAGACGGAAAACCCGCGAGCGCTACGGTGATAGCCCTCGGGAAGCTCGGGAGCGAAGAACTAAACTACTACTCGGACATAGACCTTATATTCATACACTCATCGGACAAGGGAAGGGCGGGCAAACTCACGCTCAACGAATTCTTTTCACGCTTTTTCCAGAAGCTCGTAAAACTCATGACGACACAAACCCCCGAAGGCGTTCCCTATATAGTAGACCTTGACCTGAGACCCTTCGGGAAATCAGGACCTATATCTATGTCCCTGAGAAGTGCGGAGCTGTATTACGAGAGCTACGGCAGGATTTGGGAGCGATTTGCCCTACTTCGCTCCCGCTACAGCGCGGGTGATGAGGAGCTCGCGGGACGTTTTATAGATGAGGTCGTGAACCCCTTCGTCTTTTCCTCGGTAGACTACAGCGTCATAGAAGAGATAAGGCTTATGAAAAAGAGGATAGAAGCGGAGAGCAAGAAGAAGCTCATAAAGGGTTTTAACGTAAAGACGGGAGAGGGCGGTATAAGGGAGGTTGAGTTCAGCGTCCAGGCGCTCGTCATACTCCTCGGTTCAAGGTCTCCCCTCCTCAGGGAGAGAAACACATACAGGGCTATATACAAGCTCATGCAAAAGGGTGTATTCTCGGAGGATGAAGCGAGGGCGCTTGAGGACGCGTATACGTTCCTCAGGAAGCTTGAGCACCGCATACAGCTGAAGGACTGTATACGAACTCAGGTTTTAAAAGAAAAGGACAAACCGCTAATCGCGCGCTTCCTCGGTTTTGAGTCCGTTGAGGAGTTTGATAAAGTTCTATCCGAACACAGAAAGACCGTAAAGAGTGTGTTTGAGCAACTGCTCCCGAGGGAAGAAGGTGAGGAGCTTGAGGACATACAAAAGGCTGTCCTCGCGGAAGACCAAGAGTGGGGCGAAGAAATCCTCAAACAAAAGGGCTTTAAGAACCCCCGTCAGGTCTTTATACTCCTTTCGGAGCCTATATACGGCTCGCTCGCGACGAGCCTCTCGGAGCGCGACAAGAAAGCCTACCTTAAGCTCATACCTAAGCTCATAGAGCTTTCCCTGCGCTCAAAGACACCCGATGAAGCTATAAAGAACTTCTTCAAGTTCTTCACAAACCCAACCGGGAGGCGCGTAATACTCTCACCCGACACGAAGGAAGACTTCCTGTCGCGCCTTTTTACCGTCTTTAGCCTCTCGCGATACCTCTCGCTTCTCGTATCTAGAAACCCCGACCTCGTTGAGGACGCCCTCACGCTCTACAGGGACTTTCCCACAAAGGAAGACTACGAGAGGGAGTTCAAACGCTACAAAGAAACACTGAACCTACCCCCGGAGAACCTCTACAGGCGCTTTAAAACCGTCTGGGAGGTAAGGATAGGTCTTATATACTTCCTGAAGGAAGAAGACAGATACGAAAAACTTAAGAAACTCTTTTTATCCCTCTCGGAGCTTGCGGACTTTATCCTCACCAAGCTGTGGGAGGAGATTTCCCTAAAAGAGAACGACGCGCTCCTGTATGCGCTCGGGAAGCTCGGGAGCAGGGAGCTCAGCTTCGGCTCGGACCTTGACCTCGTCTTTTGCGTGAGGGACGAAGCGCAAAAGCAGGAGGTCACGGAAAAGGCGAAAAAACTCGTCCGATTCCTTACCGCTCACACATCGGAGGGATACCTCTACAGCGTTGATTTTCGCTTAAGACCTATGGGAACAAAGGGTGAACTCGTCCCGGTTTACGAGTTTTATAAAAAATACTTCGCCAAGGAAGCAAGAACGTGGGAGCGTCTCGCTTGGACCCGCTCAAGACCCGTCACGGGAAACGAAAAGCTCATAAACGAGTTTGAAGCCCTCGTTCGGGACTTTCTCTTTTCAAAACCTTGGGGTGAGAAGGAGAGGAAAGAGGTTTACGAGATGAGGATGAAACTCCAGAGCACCGCAAAGAGGGGTCCGGGAATCCTTGACATAAAGCTCGGTGCGGGGGGTATCGTTGACGGGGAGTTCCTCGTTCAGTATCTCCTCATAAAGGAAAGGATAAGGGAGAGTTCAATGATAAGGGGGTTTGAGATACTCTCGGAAAAATACCCGAAACTAAGGGAAGCTTACGAGAGCTTTATGTTTTTGAGACTCGTTGAGACCAATTTAAGGCTTATAAAGGAGAGGGGAACGTCAGTCCTCACTAAGGAGGACCTTCCGAAGCTCGCTTCCTCGCTCGGTATGAGCGAGGAGGAGTTTGAGAGGGAGCTAAAGGAGAGGATGAAAAAGCTGAGGGAGGTCTTCAACGAGTTTCTGGCTCAGTGAGCCTTCCCGTTTCCGTTTCTTTGCTCCATGAGCTTTTCCCACTCTTCGGGAGGAAGGACGTTTACGACCTTTTTCTTTCTCCTCGTTTCAAAGTGAACGTATCCGTCTATGAGTGCGAAGAGGGTGTAATCGGAGCCGAGTCCTACGTTCTTGCCCGGATAGAACTTCGTTCCCCTCTGGCGAACGAGAACGTTGCCCGCCTTTACGAACTGCCCATCGTAACGCTTAACGCCGAGTCTTTTCGCTATGCTGTCCCTTCCGTTCCGCGTTGAACCACCGCTCGCTTTGCTCGCCATAACTCTTACCTCCTTTGCAAATGAAAAAGATATTTCTATATTAAAGATTTTGTCAAGTGGTTTATACTATATCCTCTCGGAGGAAAGGAATGCCGACGTTCAGCCAGCTTGTCAAATACGGAAGGGAAAGAAAGAAGAAAAAGTCAAAGGCTCCAGCCCTTCAGGGCTG
>JAADEK010000007.1 GCA_013153455.1 Aquificota bacterium | reverse complement strand
CTTGAGTTTGAGGAGGTCGTTGGGCTTGATGTGGGAACGAGACCCGATTGCGTCCCGGAGGAGGTCCTTGAGCTTTTGGCTTCCTACAGGGAAAAGGGGCTTGAGGTTTGGCTTGAGCTGGGGCTTCAGAGCGCGAACTACGAGACCCTCAAGCGCATAAACCGCGCTCACGGTGTTTCGGACTTTGTTGACGCGGTTCTGAGGGCAAAAAGGAGGGGACTTTTGGTTTGCGCTCACACGATAGTGGGTCTTCCGGGCGAGGGAAGGGAGGACTTTATTGAAACCGCAAAGCTCATATCCTCCCTCCCGGTTGACGGTATTAAGATTCACCCGATTTACGTTATGAGAAACACGGGTCTTGCGAAGCTTTACCTCTCGGGGTCTTTCAGGACTTTGTCGCTTGAGGAGTATGCGCGCTTTTGCGCGGATATGCTTGAGCACACGCGGGAGGATATAGTCGTTCACAGGCTCACCGCGGAGGCTCAAAAGGACGCGCTTCTTTCACCAGAGTGGTGCGTTTACGAGAGGAAGCTTGAGGTCATAACTGCTATAGAGGAAGAGTTAAAAAGGAGGAAAAGCGCGCAGGGGCGGTTAGCGCGCGTTGAAGGGACAATCGGGAACGCTGAGAAACTCGTTGAGAGTCCAGCGCGCGCCTAAGTTCCCGCACCACCTTTTAATCCTCTCCCTGTCTTTCTCCGAGAGCCAAGGGTAGTTTACGGTTCTCAGGATTGTGAGGGGCTTTCCGAGGGCGAGCTCCGCGCTCTTTTTTATCTCCTCAAGGGGAGGTTTCCTTTTTCCCGTTGTGTAGGCGTAGAGCTCTTCATCGTCCGGGGGAGCCTTTATATCAACCGCGAAACCGTCAACGACACCCGAAAGGTGTTCAACCGCGGAGGGAAGGGAACCGTTTGTATCAACGCGAACCCTGAGTGAAGGGTTTTCCTCCTTGAGCCTTCGGATAAACCTCTCAAGCTCCTCCGCCCTGAGCGTAGGCTCACCGCCCGATATTACGACGCAATCAAGGAAGGGGTTTCTTGAAATCTCCTTAAGGACGTCCTCCTCCGAAACGGGTTCATCCTCAAGGGAGAGGGCGAGCTTCCAGTTGTGGCAATGCCTGCACCTGAAATTACAACCCTGAAGGAACAAAACGAGCGCCCACATACCGGGCGCGTCTTTAGTGCTGTAAGTGTAAGAGACGAACCTCAGTCCCATCTTCCGAACAGTTCCAGAGTATCAACCTTCTTCCTCGTCACCCAGTCCGCCCGCCTGCCCCCTTGCCAGTAGTTCTCCTCTCCTTCGTATATGCATCTCTCCGCGTCCTTGTTTTTTACCTTTCTCGCTATAGGTCTGTAGTAGCCGATTACGCGCGAGTAGACCGTCGTGTCCTCCGAACCGCAAGAAGGGCAGGTCTCGTGCTCGCCGACGCTCTTTTGCCCGCACTCGTTGCAGACCGAGAGCGTCGGCGTAAGGGTTATGTAGATGATGGGCATACTTGAGAAGACGCGTTTAACAAAGCGCGAAAGGAGTTCACCCTCCGGCTTTTCGTTCAGGAATATGTGTTGAACGCTCCCGCCCGTTGCGAACTGCTGTGTCTTTGCGGAAACCTGAAGTTGGAGGGCTAAAGAGGGTGTGTCGTAGGGAGGCTGAAACCCGGAGGTAAGGAACACACCCGAGCCTTCGGGGTTGCCCTTTACGTATATGGGCTTCACGGGGTTTTTCCTCAACCAGTATTTCCTAAAAAGCTTGAACTTATCGTATCTTGAGGAGAGGAGCGCGGAGCAAAAGGCGAGGTCTTTGCGCGCGAGGCGGGGCGATGCGCTCTCACCGGGCGCGTATTCAAAGTTCCAAGGAACACCGTCCTCCCTCATAAAGTCCGAGAGCCTGTCAAGTATAAAGTCCGCGACCTGCTTCGCGAACTCAAGACCGTCGGGGTTAAAGAGACCGGAAGCTTCCTCTACGAACCTCCCGTTCTTGTCGTAAACCTCAAAGCCGAAGTTTATAAGCCCCTCGTGTCCCCCCTGCAGGGATATCGTGTTGAACATCGTTGAGAGGTCCTTCATGTAGTAAAAGAACGTAGGGTAAAGGGAGCGATGCTCCTCTATGAACTCCCTCTTTTTGTTAAGAACCCTGCGAGCCATGCAAAGAATCTCGTCAAGGTGCTTAAAGAGGGAGCGCTTGTCCCCCCTGTGAATCCAACCAAGACGGTTAAAGTTTATAGATATCACTCCCACAGACCCGACGCCGGAAGCGTTCCCGAAGATTGAGCCCGTGTTTGAGACCTTCAGAACCTCCTCAACGTCAACCTGAAACCTACAACAGAAACTCCTCCTGAGCGCGGGGTCTCTTGGCTTGAGACCGCTCCTTATAAAGGGCTCAGAGAGGAAATTCTCAAAGTAAGCACCCCCGTGCTTATCAAGATTCTCAAGAAACTCAATAAAGAGAGGGTCGTTGAAATCAAAGTCGTCGTCAACCTGAACCGTTATAAGCGGGAACGTCCACGGTCTTGAGGAGCCGTCTCCCTCCCACATGGCGCCGAGGAAAGCCCTCACGGTCCTGTGTAAGAATTCCCTCGGTATCTCACCGTATCTTTTGTTTATAACCTCCCCTCCGATGACGATAAACTCCTCCCGAAGGGCGGGCGTAGCCTTCCCGAAATCAAGCGTGACGTTCGTAAATGGACTGTTCCCGCTCCTGAAGGGAAGGTTTATGTTATACAAAAAGCTCTGAAAGAGCTTAAAAAGCTCCTTATCGGTGTAGCGCTTTCCGCGTAGCGTCTCCTCATACCACAAAAACGAAGCGCTTACGGTAATAAGGTCGTTAAGAGCGACCGCCCCTGCGACCTCTTGGGAAATCAAGCATATAAAGTTAGCGCACTGCTCAAGGAGGGTCCTCAGACTCTTAGGAGGACGGGAGGTCGGCATCGTCGCGCTTGAGGAGCGAAGCCCGTGAAGCGCGATATCCCTCGCGGAAAAACCGACACAATAGGGACCCAATACGGAAAGCTGGTGCTGGTGCCACCAGCCCTCCTCGTGCATAAGCCTCTCGCTCGGCGAAAGAATACGCCTCAGCATATACTCCTTCATCGCCTCACCGGAAAGCAGGTTTGAAAGAGCGGGAAGAGAGTAAACAAAGTTCGCATTGTCCCGCGAAATCTCTCCCCTCTCAAGATACTCCTCTATCAAGGAAATAAAGCCCTTTCCCATGCGCCACCTCCGACAAGCGTTGATGATTATTTTAGACTTTACGGTCATAAAATCAAATTAAAAGACGAACCGCCCAAAGGGCGGTTCGTAACCAAAGCGAAAGTTCCTCTCTTTGTGTTTAAAATCACAAAAGGAGATTTTTAGGTATGCAAGTCAGAAAATATGACTTAGGATATATATGTAGGGAGGTGTAGAAGGATGAAGGAAGCGGGAAAGAAGGCTCTCCTCGCGGGAGCACTGCTTGCGACACCCCTCTTTTCATTGGACCTCGCCCAAGACGTTAAGGTAAAGATTGAGCTCCGTCCCCGCTACGAGTATGTTGACGTTGACAACAGCGGGAAGAAGGAAGCGAACGCCCTTACCGCGAGAATCAGGGCGGGACTTGACTTTAAGAACCTCTTCGGCGTTGAAGGACTTAACCTACTCTTTGAACCTTGGGTCGTGACCGCACTCATCAAAGACTACGCTCCCGAGAAGGCGAACTACGAACTCGTCCCCGACCCGGAGCAGACGAGAATCAATCAGGTCTACCTCTCTTACAAGACCTCTCTTTGGGGCGTAAAGCTCGGTAGACAAATCATAACCTTTGATAACCACAGGTTCATCGGTCACGTAGGTTGGCGTCAAATGGCTCAAACCTTTGACGCCCTGAGGTTTGACCTAAGACCAATCTCGGGCTTAGAGCTGACCGCGGTCTACGTCGCAGCAAAGACGGGCGTCTTTGACGAAGCAAAGGAGCTCAGCGACGGGGCGGGATGGGCGTTTGCCGCAAACACCACCAACATAGGTGACGACGTTGCGGGTAACGACTCGCTCCTGTTTCACGCAAACTACAAGTATAAGCCCTACAAGGTAGACCTATCCGCATACGCGTATCTCCTCAACGGCATGCACGACACCTACGGGCTAAAGGTAAGCGGAACGCCTAAGCTCACGGATACCTTCTCACTCGGCTTTTGGGCGGAATACGCATACCAAACCGACCCAACCCTCACGAGCCACGAAAACACCAAGAAAAACATAGGGGCTTCTTACTACTACCTGTCACTCAAGCCGATAATAAACACAACCTACGGTAAGTTCTTCCTTGA
>JAADEK010000102.1 GCA_013153455.1 Aquificota bacterium | reverse complement strand
AAAGAGATTTTCCTGAAGCTCACGGAGAAATACCCGGAGTTTGCGGATTACTTCAGCGAGTCGCTCGCAAAGCGCATATCCTCCGCGAGGTCCCGCTCACAACAGCCCACACTTGAGAAACTCCTCACCCTTCAGGTAAAGAACCTTAAGGTAAGGAAGGTTCCCCGCGTCCTTCCGGGCGAGAGCGTCCTTAACGCTGTAAAGAAGATGAGCGCGGAGGGCGCATCTTGTGCGCTCGTTGAGGGAAACCCCGCGGGAATAATCACGGAGCGTGACGTCCTTCGCAAGGTGGTCGCGGAAGAAAAAGACCCCAAACTCGTAAAGGTTGAGCAAATAATGAGCTCACCCGTCGTAAGCGTGAGCAAGGAGGACTTTCTCTTTGACGTCCTTCTCCTTATGGCTAAGCACAACATAAGGAGGGTTGGCGTCAAGGAGGGGGAAAGGATAATCGGTGTCATTGAGGACAGGGATATCATAGCCCTTGAGAGCCAAAGTCTCCTCGTCCTCATAAAGGAGATACAAAAGGCAAAGGACACACAGGAGCTTTCATACCTTTACTCGCTTGTGTCGGAGCTTGTGAAAAACCTCTTTTCCGAGGGTGTGAAGCCTTACATAATAAGCAGGTTAATCTCGGAGCTGAGCGACAAGTTCGTAAAGAGGGCGGTTGAGCTCGCGATAAAGGAGCTCGGTCTTGAGCCTCTCGTCTCTTTCAGCGTCTTAGCCCTCGGGAGCGAGGGAAGGCGTGAGCAAACCCTGAAGACAGACCAAGACAACGCCCTCATATACGACGACACGTATCCCGTCCTTGACGTTGACCTAAAGGACTACTTCCGTAAGTTCGGTAAAAAGGTGAGCGAGATTCTTCTAAAGGTAGGCTTTCCCCCTTGTCCTTCAGGTGTTATGGTTGAAAATCCCGAGTGGAACAAGGGAAAGAGTGAGTGGTTCAAGACGCTTGAGGAGTGGTTCAGGAAACCGGAGCCTAAAAATACGCTAAAGGCGGGTATATTCCTTGACTTTAGGAACGCATTCGGGGATGCATCGCTTGAGGGCGAGCTGAGGGAGTTCGTCTTTGAGCTCGCCCAAAGGCACGAGCTTTTTATAGCCTACATGCTCAGGGATGCGGTTCGTTTCCGCCCTCCTCTCGGGCTTTTCGGTCGTCTGAAGACGGAGGACGAAGGCGTAGACGTAAAGAAGGGGGGTATATTCCCCATAACGCACGGCGTCAGGAGCCTCGCGGTTCGCTTCCGCGTTCCCCAAACCGGAACGCTTGAGCGCATAGAAGCCCTGACGCGTAAAGGTATACTTGATAAGGAGATGGGGGAAAACCTGAGGGAAGCGTTTAACTACCTTCAGCACGTGAGGCTAAAGTCCCAGATAGAGAAGCTCTCCCGCGGAGAGGAGCCCGACAACTACGTAAAGCCCGAGAACCTCACAAAGCTTGAGAGAGACCTCCTTAAGGACGCCTTTCGCGTCGTTGAGGAGTTTCAGTCTTTCATAGAGAGGCGCTTTTTGGCATACCTGCCCCGATGAGCCCCTTTTCCCTACTTAAGTTTTCTTTACTCCTTCGGAAGGCTCGTCGCTCACCTATGTTCTCGGAGTTCTACACCGAGGTTGACCTCGGGACCCGCGTCAAGGAAGCGCGATTCGTTGTCTTTGATTGTGAGGCGTCCGAGCTTAAGCCGTCCCGCGCTTCCCTTCTTTCGGTGGGCGCGCTGAGGGTAAAGACGCTTGAGCTTGACCTTTCGGATGCTTTTTACGAGCTGGTTCTCTCCGATAGGCTCGGAGCTGTTGAGGTTCACGGCATCACGAGGGAGGATTTGGAAAGGTTCGGAAGACCGCCGAAGGCGGTAATTGAGAACTTTCTCAAATATATAAAGGGAAGTATACTCGTCGGTTTTTACGCGGGCTTTGACTCCGCGCTCGTTGATAGATACTCAAGGGAGTTCTTCGGCTACCCGCTTCTCAACTTTAAGCTTGACGTCTTTGAGCTCTACAGGCGAAGGCACGGAAGGGGCGAGAGCCTTGAGGGGATTGCGAGGGAGCTCGGGCTTGAGGTAAGGGGCAGGCACGTCGCGATTGACGACGCATACATAACCGCCTTGGTTTTCCTGAAGCTCATCTACCCCTACAGGGACGAAAAGTTAAAAAACCTCCCCCTTTTCCTTTAAATTTATAAGTATGATTGTAGGGAGGTTCCCCGAATCAAGACCCCGCAGGCTGAGGAGAAACGAGCAAATACGTCGTCTCGTCCGTGAGACGCACCTTACGCTTGACGACCTTATATACCCTCTTTTCGTGATTCCCGGTGAGAACAGGGTTGAGGAAGTTCCTTCAATGCCCGGCGTTTACCGCTACAGCGTGGACAGGCTCACGGACGCGGTGAAGGAGGTAAGGGACCTCGGTATACCCGCGGTAATTCTGTTCGGAATCCCCGAGCACAAGGACGAGGTAGGTTCGGACACTTGGAGCGACGAGGGTATAATCCAAAGGGCGACGAGGCGCATAAAGGAAGAGGTTCCCGATATACTTGTGATTACGGACGTTTGCTTCTGTGAGTATACGTCCCACGGGCACTGCGGGGTCCTGAGGGACGGGGAGGTGGACAACGACGCGACGCTTGAAAACCTGAAGAAACAGGTTGTTTCTCACGCCCGCGCGGGGGCGGATATGGTAGCTCCCTCGGGTATGATGGACGGGATGGTGAGGGCGATTCGCTCCGCGCTTGATAGCGCAGGCTTTTCCCACATACCCATAATGTCCTACTCCGCGAAATTCGCCTCCGCCTTTTACGGACCCTTCCGCGAAGCTGCCCAAAGCGCCCCCGCCTTTGGCGACAGGCGGAGCTACCAGATGGACCCCGCAAACAGGCGGGAAGCCCTCAAGGAGGTTCTCATGGATATAGAAGAGGGCGCGGACATCGTTATGGTGAAGCCCGCCCTCGCTTACCTTGACGTGATTTCGGACGTAAAGCAAAACACCCTCGTCCCCGTTTGCGCCTACAACGTTTCGGGTGAGTATGCGCTCGTGAAGGCTGGGGGGAGGCTCGGGTGGGTTGACGAGGAGAGGGTTATGATTGAGATGCTCCTTTCCATAAAGCGAGCGGGAGCGGATATGATAATTACCTACTTTGCGAAAGATGTCGCAAAACTCATAAACGGGGGGAAAATCTGAGTATGAGGCTTTACGGTATACCTTCCGAAGAGAGGGCACTTGAGATAGCTCAAAACATAAAGGAGGGCGAGTGGGTCCTTGAGGACCTGAAGGAGAACCGAAAGCAGGAGCTGAGCCCCGAGAAAGCCCGTGAAGTCTTTAAGGAGCTGATAAACAGGGTAAAGGAGTGGAAGGAAAAGAGCGCAATGCTCACAAAGCACTCAATATTTATCTTCGTTGACAACCCCCAAAACCCGAGCGCGATAAAGGTATACGACACGTCCTCACTCGGTTGCGGGACGTCCTTGCTTCCGGAGCGCTGGAGGCTCTACAGAAAAGAGCTTGAGGGGAAGTTCGGTGATAGTTAAGGTTCTTCCCGTAGGTCCCCTTTCGGTGAACACATCAATAATCGTAGACCCGAAGACCCGCTCCGCCCTCGTCGTTGACCCCGGCGCACAAGCGGACGCCATACTCAACGAGCTAAAGGGCTTGAACCCCGTCGGTATATTCGCCACGCACGGGCACATAGACCACGTCGGTCAAGTAGCGAAACTAAAGGAGGAGCTAAACGTTCCCTTCATAATGCACAAAAACGACGAGTTCCTCCTCACAAACGAGCTTTGGGAAGGGTTTTCATCCTACATAGGTGCGCTCCCTCCCCCTCCCCCGGACGTCCACGTCCGAGAAGGGGACAAGATTCGCGTTGGTGAGCTTGAGCTTACCGTCCTTCATACACCGGGACACACGCCCGGCTCGTGCTGTCTTTACTCACAAAAGCACGGACTGCTCGTTGCGGGTGACCTCCTCTTTCGGGGTAGCGTGGGCAGGTGGGACCTCCCCGGGGGAGACCTGCACCAACTAAAGAAGTCCGTAAAAAGGGTTCTTACGGAACTCCCTCCCGATACGCTCGTCGTTTGCGGACACTACGACGAGACTACTATAGAAAACGAAAGACTCTTTAACCCCCTCGCGAGGGAGCTCCTCCGTGAGTAAGGCGGTTGTCAAACTCGTTCACGTATACAAAGAGATAAACGGAAGGCTCATCCTGAAGGACATCACCTTTGAAGTTATGGAAGGAGAGATATTCTCAATCATAGGCGGGAGCGGGAGCGGAAAGACATCAATAACGAAGCTCATCGTCGGTCTTTGGAAACCGACAAAGGGTAAGGTCATCGTCTTTGGCAAGGACATATCAAACCTCTCGGAGCTTGAACTTGAGGAGATAAGGAAGAACATAGGATACGTCTTTCAGGAGGGAGCGCTCTTTGACAG
>JAADEK010000096.1 GCA_013153455.1 Aquificota bacterium | reverse complement strand
TGATATACGACGAACTTTACGAGCTTTGCTCAGCCCTCAGTTCTGAGCTTCCGAGCATATCACCCGAGGAGATAGACGAACTAAACGAAAAACTTTACAAAGCCCAGCTACTCGAGGAGAAATACAAACTCCCCTATCCGCTCTTAGTTGAGAAACTAAAGGAGGAGCTGAAGGAGCTTGAGGAAGCAAACGAGCTAAAGGAAAGGATTCATATCCTTGAGGAAAGGTTAAATGACGCCCTTCGGGCGTATGGTGAGCTTGCGCAAGCGCTCTCGCGCGAAAGGAAAAGGAGCGCGAAGGAGCTTGAGAAAAAGCTCAAGGGGGTTTTGTCGCTTCTGGGTTTGGGGGACGGGGATTTTGAGGTCGTTGTGAGGGAAGAGAGGGAGGGACGCTACGGGAAGGACGCGGTTGACTTTTTGTTTCGGGGAGGGGAGCTTTGGAGGGTCGCTTCGGGAGGTGAGCTTTCGCGGATGGTCCTCGCGATTTCCCTAATCCTTCCCCAAAGGGAGACTTACGTATTTGACGAGGTTGACGCGGGTCTTAGCGGTGAGGCTTCCCTGAGGCTCGCGCGCCTGCTTAAGGAACTCTCAAGAAATTCTCAGGTCATTTTGATAACGCACGCGCCCGCGCTTTGCGCTGCGGGCGATAGGAACTTTATGACGCGCAAGGAAGGCGCGCGTGTGGTCGTTGAGGAGTTATCCCGAGAGGAGAAGCTCGCGGAGGTAGCCCGCCTTATGGGTGTAAGGAGCGAAAAGACGCTCGCGGGCGCCCGCGAGCTCGTTTCACTCTTTTCTGAATCACCGCCCTTCGGGCGGTCTTTATAATTTTTATTATGAAATTTTTTAAGGGTTCCGAGAGGGAAGGGTCATCCCCGGAGAGGATAAAGCCCCTGCGAAGGGGTCTGCTCGTTCGGTCCTTCGTGAATACGATAAGGGAAGCGGGGGACGAGGAAGACCTTCGTTTCTTTCTTGAGTCCTCCGCGAGGAATCTCTTCTCTTCCGTGAGGGAACTCCTTGAGGAGGTAAGGGAGGAAAACTCGGTTGAGTGTTTTGTGAGCGTTCTTGACCTGATTTTGTCGCGCGAGGGTCTCGGGAGCTTGAGCGTTGAGATAGATAAGGAATCAAGGAAGCTGAGGGTTTTCCTGAGCGGTTCACCCTTTTTGGGCGCTTTGGGGGGTGATAAGGACTGTTTCTTTTACGAGGTTTTCCTCTCGGAGGTGTTTTCACTGCTCCTCGGGAAGGGTATAAGGCTCAGGGAGGTAAGTTGCGCGGTGGGAGGAGATGAGGGTGTTTGCGTTTTTGAGAGCGTTTAGTTTTCTTTTCCTCCTTTGGTTTGCCTTCGGGGAGGTGAGTTCCGTAAGGCTCTCGGAGCTCGTCGGGAGGGACGAGGTTTACCTCAGGGGTATGGGCGCCCGTTTCGGTATAGATATACCCGTAAATCCGCTTTGGCGCGTGAGGGAGATGACGATTTACATATACTACACCTCCTCGCCCGCGCTTGAGAGGAGACGCTCGGAAATCAGCGTGATTTTGAACGGGAAGCTCTTGAAGACCCAGCGCCTCGGGGAGGAGGGTGTTATAGAGGTAAGGGTAAAGGAGCCGAAGCTTTCGGAGTTTAATCGCCTTACCTTGAGGGCTTCTCACCACTACTGTATGAACTGCTGTGAGAACGAGTTGAGTCCCGAGCTTTGGACTTACGTAGACCTTGAGCGCTCTTACGTCGTCTTTGATTACGACGAAAAACCATTTCCTCTGAGCATAGCCTTCCTGCGTGAGGTTTTCCTGAGCGAGCGTTTGCTGTCTCCCGTTGTCTTTGACCTCATCGTTGAAGAGGATACGCCCGCTTTTTTGAAGCCAGCGGGCGTTCTCGCGGGTTTTTTGGGCGCTAAGATTCGTTTCCGTAGGGTATTTCTGAACGCGCGCGACGAGCTCGGTGATGCTCACGCGTTCGTGGTGGGAACGGAAGACTTCGTGAGGAGGGTTTTGAGGGACGTTGAGATTAAGGGAAATATACAGGTGGTAAGGAATCCGAGGAACCCTTCGCGTTTTGTTCTGATACTCACCGGAAGGACGCCCTCGGAGGTTATGAGCGCGGTTCTCGGCTTTATACTCACGCCTTCCGCTTACCTGTCCGAGGATGCGATTTTTGTCTCCCGTGTGAGCGTTCCCGAGTTTGAGCCATACGAGAGTCCCATATTGCTCGCGCCGGGTGAGGAGATTGAGCTCGCTCGCCTTACGGGGGGTGATATCGTTATAGAGGGCTACGGTTCTCGGAGGGACATAGCCTTCTTTATCCCTCCCGACCTTTACCTTACTCCGAAAGAGAAGCTGAGCGTAAAGCTTTACTACAATCACGGTCTTTTGGTTCGGTATGACTCAACGATAAACCTTTACGTGAACGGGAAGTTTGTTTACTCAATACCCGTTGACCCGTATGACGAGTCAGACCTTAAGGTCAGGAAGGTAAAGATTCCCGCGAGCGTCCTTCAGAAGGGTTTTAACCTTCTTACGGTGGAAAACGCGCTCGTTCCGAACAAGAAGGACTTTTGTGCTTCAACGAACTACAAGAACGTGAAGCTCGTCCTATACGGAAACTCGCGCTTGGGTCTCGGGAACCTGGTTCACTGGACGGAGATGCCCCACCTTGAGTATTTCACATCAACGGGTTATCCCTTTACGCTTTACCCTGATATGAGGAATACGCTCGTGGTTCTTGAGAGGAGCGACAACGAAACGCTTTCCTCCTTCTTTACGCTTCTGGCGTTTATAGGGACTCGTATACAGGTTCCCCCCTTCAGGCTTGAGGTAAGAAAGAGCGCACCTTCCGAGGGCACCGATAAGGACGTTATATTCTTCTGGGTTGACGAAGAGGCGGTAAGGGAGAGGATAATGGGGACAAAGGGAGGTCTTCTGAGGGTTGAGGGTCTTTTCGGGGACAGAAAGGAGACGGAGGTTCTTCTAAAAGAAAAAGAGATAGAGTGGACCGTCGCTATGAGGGAGTCGCCCTACGAGAAGGGAAGGACGCTACTTGCCTTAAACGTTAGAAAGCCCGAGATACTCGGTGAGTTTGTGAAGAAACTCTACGAGCCTAAGGTTTTAGCAAAGGTAAGGGGTGATACGCTCTACTACGACCCGAAGGAGGACGAGCTTTACGCCTTTCACTCGGGGCAAAAGTATTACGTCGGCAATATGCCAAAGCACAAGGAACTCCTTTACAGGATAGGGTTTGACCTGAAGCTCCTCATAGGTCTTTTACTGCTTTCTTTAATCGCCCTCAGCTTCGCCCTTAAGAAGCTACTCAACTACAGGGCGAGAAAGAGGCTTGAGGGGCACGAGAGATGATACTCCTCGTGCTTTTGTTTCCGCTCTTTTCGGTCTTCGGGCTTGACGCGGGGAAGCTTTGGGAGCACTACAAGAGGAGCTTTGTGAGCGAGGAGGGTTTCGTCGTAGACCCCTACAACCAGTATAGGGTAACCTCCGAGGCTCAGGGCTACACGCTCACGATAGCGGTTCTCGCAAACGACAAAGAGACCTTTTACCGTGTGTGGGAGTGGACGAGGAAGCATCTGAGGAGAAGGGACGGACTCTTTGCTTGGCTTTGGGTGAACGGGTTTGTCGCGGACGAGAACAACGCAACGGACGCGGACCTCTTCATCGCTTATGCCCTACTTCTCGCGGGTGAGCGCTGGGGGGACGAAAACTTAAAGCGCGAAGCGGAAAGCATACTCAAGGAGGTTAAAAAGCTCACCCTTCCCTTTTGCCCCTCTGATTTTGTCCTCCTTCCCGCAAAGAGGGGCTTTGTCGGGGAGGACACGCTGAAGGTTAAGGTAGCCTATTACGTTCCCTTTATCTTCAGGAAGCTCTCGGGCTTCCCTTGGGAAGGTCTCTACGAGCAGACATACGAGCTGTATAGGATTGAGGGTCTCTCCACGGACTTGGGATACGACATCTTTGAAAAGGAGTTCAGGAAAGGGGAGCTGATAGACGCGGACGGGCTTCGGGTTCTCGTCTACGCTTACATAGACGACAAGAAGAAGTTTTACGAGCTCAAGGGGACATTCCTTCCCCTTTACGAGTTTTACAAAAGGAAGGGATACATACCCGATAAGTTTAATTACCGTTCCGGTGAGCACTCGCGTGAGGGTGTCCCTTTTTGCTTTTATTACTTCTTCGGTGAGCTATACGGTGATGCTTCGCTCCTTGAGAAGTTCAAAGAGGGGTTAAAGCATGATAAGAAGAATTATTACTGTTACGCTCTTTTACTTCTTACTTTGCTTCACGCCGAGTCTGGCTGAGGTCTTTCTCAAGGTTCGCTCACCCCAAGGAGGCGCGCTCCTCTACAGACTCCTTGAGAAGGGCTTAAAGGACTGCAAGCGGGAAAAGGACAGCGTAGTGTGCGGTCCCTACACGGAGCGGGAAGCTGAGAAACTCGCGAGAGCCCTGGCGAAGGAGGGCTT
>JAADEK010000120.1 GCA_013153455.1 Aquificota bacterium | reverse complement strand
AAAAGAAGGGATTGCGACACCACCTCAGGGGGAGGAGGGACCTCGTCCAGCTTAGCGAGCTTGCAACGCCCTCAAATAAGGGTTTAATGCTTTAAAATTTCCTGTTATGCGCGTTTTGATTTTTGTCCTGCTTTGGGTATTTCTCGTTTTCGGAGTTGAGGGGTTTATCGTTGAGGAGGTAAACGTAAGCGAGGGTCTGGGGCTAAAGCGGGAGTTAAAGAGGCGGGTATACATAACGAGCGATGCCCTGATTACGGAAACACCTAAGGAGTTTATGGTTCAAAAGATAGAAAACGGTATTCCTAAGATATACAGAGTCATAAAGAGCACAAAATCGTATATGGACTTCTCAAAAAGCGCTCCACTATTTTTGGTAAGTCTCCCATTTATAGACTGCACGAACAAGCGTTGTGTTCTCCGAAAGGAAGCCTTTAAGCCAACCGACGAGTGGGCGCTCATAGGAAACTACAAAGCGAGGAAGGTAATCGTTGACGCTTCCTTTATGGGAAGGAAGAACAAACTCATACAGTGGTATACAAAGGAGTGGAAGGAGCTCGTTGAAGCGAACAAACTTGAAAACACCTTTTACGTTAACTTCATAAAAGCGATAATGAAGGAAAGAAACCTGACCGAGGAAAACGTTCCTGTCTCGGAGATAAAAGCCTTCCTTGATGAAATAACAAAAAAATTCGGAGGGGTGATAAGAACCGAGCAGGACACCACCCTCTTTCACACATACACTCAAGTAATATCCGTAAAGAAAGCTCAAATACCCGACTATATTTACAGACTTCCCGAAGGATACCAAAGGATTAGATAATATATGATGTGGAGCAATTAATCAGATACAAACAAAAAGAAAAGGGGTTCAAAGGGAGGATAGCCTTAGTATTTTTCGGGATAATACTCCTATCGCTCGGTATACTGGTGAGGCTTATCTACATAAATGTATTCAAAGATAAAGTTCTAAAGGAGCAGGTTGAAAGCATAAGCACGGTTCGTATTCAAGTCTTTCGGGCACCTATAACGGACAAAAACGGGATACCCCTCGCTGTAAGCTTTCCCGTTGGCTACGTTTACGTATACAAGTTCTACAAATTCAACGATGAAAAGAAAAAGAAGATTTTTATTGAAGGGTTATCACGCATTCTCCGCGTCCCCGAGGGAGAATTAGAAAGAAGATTAAAATCCCGAAAGGATTTCTTTGAACTTATAACGTTTCCCGCGGATAAAGTCCCCGAGGTGGAACTCTTCATAAAATCCATTGATTACGACGAAAAGAGAAACAGATACACAAAACCCGAGATAAGACCGCATGTAGGTGTAGGAACCAGATACCAACGCTTTTATCCCCACAAATACCTCGCTTCAAACATCATAGGCTTCGTCCAAAGGGAGAAAGGAGAGGGAGGAGAAGGGCTTGAGCTTCAATACGATACACTCCTCGCGGGAAGCCCCGCGAAAGAAAGGGAGTTTATAGTTTACAACCTCGGGAAGATGTCTTTCGTTGAGCCAAAGCTACCCGTGCTCAACGATGCGAGGGAGCTAAAAACGAGCTTAGACTACCGCGTCCAAGCGGTCATTGAAGACATAAAGAAAAAGATAATAAGAAAGTGGAGACCGAAAACCGTCGTCATAATCGTTATGGAAACCCAAACCGGGAAGATAAGAGGTTTTACCACATACCCCCATTACGACCCAAACAGATACGAAAAATTCTTTCCGCACGCGACGAGAAACTTCGGGACATACGACCTATTTGAGCCCGGCTCAACCTTCAAACCCTTCCTCGTAGCCTACGCGGTTGACAAAGGCTTTATAAGAAAAAACTCACTCATAAACATAAACAGAGGAAGACTGAAGGTTCACAAAAAAACGATAAGAGACCCCGTAGCTTACCTGAGGAAGAAACTATACATAACGCCCGCGGAAGTCCTCGTATACTCCTCAAACGTAGGAGCTATAAAGATAGGGATGAGACTGAGCCCCGAGGACTTTGATAAGCTTTTAAGAACGTTTCACCTCCATAAAACACCCGGCGTAATCTTCAACGAAAGAAACCCCCGAATATCAAAACTGAGCAACGAGGTAAACAAAGCCTACGCGTCAATAGGTCAAGGCGTAGCCTTCAACGCCCTTCACCTCCTTACCTCCTTCAACGCTCTCATAACCGGCAGATACACAAAACCCTCGTTCCTTGAAGACGAAGAAACTCAATCCGAACCCATAAACATATCCCCCTCAACCGTCCGCTGGCTCAGGGACGTTCTGATAAAGGTCGTAGAAGAAGGAACGGGAAAGCGCGCAAAGAGCGACTACTACTACATAGGCGGAAAAACGGGAACCGCGCAACAGTATGACAAGCATCTCAGACGCTACTCAAAGAGCCACTTCACAACGTTCTTCATAGGCTTTTTCCCCAGTGAGCCAAAATTCGTCGCCCTCATACTCGTTGACAAACCGAGGGGAAAAGAGGTATACGGGGGAACCGTCTCCGCCCCATACTTCAAAGAACTCGCGGAAAGGATAGGAGCCATCTACGGCTTGAAACCCGACAAAAAGTAGTCACAAAGCTCCTCCCTTATCCCCTTTTCAAGCTCCGGAGGCTCTACTTCCGGAACCACGAAGGGCTTTATACCCGTCATCTCCTCAACAACCCGCGGGTTAGTCCTCTCGGACACATCCCTCCCCGTTTTCCTGTTTAGAACTATCCCGCCCACCCTCAGCGAAAGAGAGCGGGCGTAGTGCCACGTCAAAAAGGTATGATTAATCGTCCCCAGACCAGCCCTCCCAACTATAAACACACCGAGTCCCCAATCACGGGCGAGGTGCGCAAACGTGTAGCCCCTCTTCAGCGGAACCGCTATACCACCCGCCCCCTCAACGAGAACAACGTCGTATCCTTCCGCAAGCTCAAGGAAAATCTCCTTTAGCTCCTCAAGTGAGAAATCCCTTCCCTCCTCAAGGGTCGCGCTGTAGGGAGCGAGCGGAAGCCCGAAACGAACTGGGACGACCTGATTAACCTCCTGACCTGTCGCCCTTGCAAGAAGTGAACCGTCCTCGGGTGTGTTTCTTACGCCCGTCTCAACGGGCTTAAAACACGCGACGCGAAACCCCCTCTCCCTCAGTCCCTTTGCGAGATTGTAGGTTATGAACGTCTTCCCGACGCCCGTATCCGTGCCCGTGATTAAGACCCTCATGCCTTGCCCATCAGCATAAGCATACGTAAGGTTTCCTTGTATGCCCTCACGAACTCCTCCGTCGCCTTCCTTACATCACTAAAGCCGAGTATACCCGAGACGGTCGCAACGTTCCTGCAACCCGCCTTCAGAACTTCGGGAACCCTGTAGGGCATAATACCCCCTATGCACACGATTGGCTTTTTTGATATGCGAACCGCTTCGCGGAGAGCGTCAAGACCCGCATACGTGTAGTTTTTCTTAGTCGTTGTGTGGAAAACAGAACCAAAACCTATGTAGTCCACCGGTAGCTCTTGTGCCCTCTTTACGTCCTCAAGGGAGCTACAAGAATAACCTATATACATCTTATCACCTACGATTTTACGGACCGCCTCCGGCGGTAAATCTTCCTTTCCTATATGAACACCGTCCGCACCTACCGCGAGGGCGAGGTCTACCCTGTCGTTCACAACAAGGTCAGCCCCGTATCTTCTTGTAAGCTCCCTTAGCTTTAAGAGCTCCTCATACATCTCCTTCGTGCTTTTTTCCTTAAAGCGGTATTGAACCGCGGTCACACCGCCCGCGAGAGCTTGCTCTATAGTCTCAAGCAAATCCCTATCCTTGAAGAACTTATCATCGGTGATGAGATATATGTTAAGCTTCATATCGCCCTCCGTAGGGTAAATAATTGTATTCTAAAAAGAAAAAGGAGGTAGAAGGATGCAAAAATTCCTTCCCCTGATACTGAGACTCCTCAGGAGCAAAAAAGGAGCTGGTTCAATCGTAGCGACGATAGCGGTCGCGGTTGTTGCGCTCCTCGCGGGCGGAAAGGAAGGACTTGACACAATACTAAAGCCCGAAAAAAGCGCACCCCCCGCCCAAGTAAAGACCGAACAAAAGACGCACCAAACCCTGAGCCTAAAACCAAACTCCCGTATAAAGTGCGTCGTTGTGAGGGTATACGACGGGGACACGTTCAAGTGCAGAACGAAGGACGGTCAGGAGCTGAAGGTAAGACTACTCGGGGTTGACACACCCGAAAGCAGTAAGAACTTCAAGGCATACAGGGACGCGGAGAGAACCAACACGGACGTCCAAAAGATAGTTGAGCTCGGAAAGAAAGCCAAGGACTTCACAAAGAGCCTAATACCCAAAGGGACCGAGGTAATCCTTGAGACCGACGCCCAGCCCTTTGATAAATACGGGAGGGTTCTCGCATACGTCTACCTTCCCGACGGCAGAATGCTAAACGAAGTCCTCGTAAAGGAAGGCTACGCAACCGTCTACACGATACCCC
>JAADEK010000015.1 GCA_013153455.1 Aquificota bacterium | reverse complement strand
ACCTTGCCCCTCATCGGTATGGTAAGGACTTCATCGCAAACCTCAAGGACGCTACGGGATACCCCCTTGTCCTCCGCACCGAGAACGAGAGCCACCGGATGCGGTATCTCAACCTCCCTTATGTCCCTCCCCCCCTTCTCAACCGCAAAGACCCAACCGCCCATCTTCTTAAATTCGCGAAGGGCGTTTGAGAGGCTCGCGACCTTTGAAAGCTTCAGATAAAACACCGCACCGCTTGAAGCCTTAACGACCGTCTCGTTTATGGGAGCGCTCCTGTCTTTGGGCAAAAGCGCCCCGACACCCCCGAGAACCTCACACGTCCTCAGGAGATTTCCCACGTTTTGAGGGTCCGTTATGTGGTCAAGAACCAAAAAGAAGGACTTTTTTTGTATAGCTTCCCGGAACAACTCCTCGGGAGAAACGTAATCAACGGGACTCACAAGTGCGACAACTCCCTGCGTCTTTTTCGTCCCCGCAAGCTCCTCAACCTTTTTCCTCGGAACCCTCTGAACCTTTACGCCCCTTTCCTTTGCGAGCTTCAGTATCTGACGGGGAGGGGAGGTATCGTGCGCGATTAGAATCTTCTCAAGAGACCTTCCCGCCCTTAGAGCCTCCGCGACGGGATTCCTTCCCCATATGACCATCTTCTCCATCAGTTTAAAGTTTAAAGCCTGTGGAGGCGTCTAACAAAGTAAGAAACGGTCTCATACCAAACCCTAACCACCTCCCAATCTATGGCGTGAACGTCGTCAAGCTCGGTGTGCCTGAACGTGAAAGGGTTTGACGAAAGAAACAGTGTCTCAACACCCTTCTCCTTAAAAGGAACGTGGTCCGACATACCCGTTTTACTCTCAACGAAAGGTATATCAACCCTCATATCTATAAGGTGCCTGAAGAACTTCTCGTTTATGAGCTTCCCGTTGTAGCCAGCCCCGTCCTTGTATATCACCGCAGGGTTTTTCCAACCTATTGAGTCAAGGTTTATGGCGTAAAAGACGTTCCTTATGTGGAGGACGTGGTGATAGCTCCCCTCAAGACCGAGCTCCTCGCAATCCGTAAAGAGAACCCTTATACGGAAGGGAAGCTCCTCAAACCCGTAAAGCTCCCTCGCCAAAACGAGCAAGAAAGCGACAGAAAGCCCGTTGTCTATAGCTCCCAAGACCCCCGGCTTTGTGTCGTAGTGAGCAATCAAGTAAACTATAGGACCCCTCCCGAACTCAACAAAAACGTTCTCACCCCTTATCTTCCTTTGGCGGGTCTTTACGTTCAGTATGGCTTTCTTACCCTTTAGCTCCTTCACAACCTCGCGCGTAGCGCTTACGCCGAAGAAACGAACCTCTCCGAGCGTTCCCGAGTAATAAACGTCCAGCTCGTCCATATACACGATAAGCGCGTTTGCCTTTTTAGCCCTGAGGAACTTAGCCTTTTCCGACTCCCTCGTTCCCCCGACGGGCATAGCGACGAGCTTACCCTTCAGTTCCTCATCGCCCCCCAACTCCCTCAGGAGAACGACCTCACCCGACACCTCACCCCAGAGACTACCTATAAGGGGCTTTACCTCGTAAGACACCCCATCCGCCCTGAGTGTGGCGGATATGGGCATAGCCTTGTTTACCTCAAAGCTCTCGCTCCTCGGTCTGAAACCGCTTTCCTTTAAATACTTCTTTATAAAATTCCTTACCTTTTTGTTTCCTTCAGAACCGCTTACGCGGTCCTGCCAACAAATCTCCTCACAAATCCTTTGAATCTCCTTTATCCTCTCACTTATCATACACGGGAGTGAGCCAACCCCTGTATCTCTGAATCTTCCCCCTCACCGCCCTGAAGTATACCTCTTGAAGCTGACGCGTTATCTCACCTATCTCACCGTTCCCTATCTTCCTGTCGTCAACCTCAACGACGGGCGTAATCTCCGCAGCGGTTCCAGTCAGGAAAACCTCGTCCGCGGTGTAAAGCTCGCTTCTCGCCACCGCCCTTTGCTCAACCTCAACGACGAGCTCCTTCCTAAGGAGGGTTATCACCGCGTTCCTCGTTATACCCTCAAGTATGTGTTGGTCCGGGGAGGGGGTGATAGCCTTCCCGCCCTTTATCAGGAAGATATTCTCACCCGAGCCCTCCGCTACGAAACCCGCGGAGTTCAGGAGTATAGCCTCGTCGTATCCAGCCATAAGCGCCTCCGTCTTTGCGAGGGCGCTGTTTACGTAAGCTCCCGCGACCTTCCACCTTGCCGGGATTGAGTTGTCGTCGTTCCTCCTCCAAGATGAAACCTTAGCCCTTATACCCTTTGACGTATCAAGGTATCTCCCGAAGCGGTAAAGGTATATGGCTACCTCCGGGGTGTAATCCGTGAGCTTCGGTGTGAGCTTCAAGTCCTTAAAGTAAGCTATCGGTCTTATGTAGACGTCCTCCCTCACTTGTGAACGAACGAGAAGCTCTTTCGTTATCTCAACGAGCTCATCCGCGCTGTAGGGAATCTCCATAAATATACAACGCGCGTTGTCTATGAGCCTCTGGTAGTGAGCCTTAGCAAAGAGCAGATACAACTGCCCCTCCTCCTCGTTCCAGTAAGCCCTTATCCCCTCAAAGACCGCGGTTCCATAGTGGAAGGAATTCGTCATTATGCTTATCTTCGCTTCCTCTACGGGAACTATCCTTCCCTCAAAGAAAGCGTAATCCATGGAAAAAGATTTTATCACGTCAATCTTTCTTAAACTTCTCAAGCCTGCTTACGCGAACGTCGGACACGAAAGCAACGCCCGAGTGCTTGTTGAAAAACGGTGTAAGACCCTCAAGGACAGCCTCAACCTGTTCCTCGGGCATAACGGATATTATCATCACCAAAACGTCCTCCTCGTTAAAAAGGAGGTGCCCCTCGTGAAAACCGTGACTGCCCTTTCCCGAAAGGTTGTGTATAATCGTGTAGCCCCTCACCCCAGCCCTCTCAAGGAGGTCAATCACAAAGTCCATGTCCTCACCCCTCACGATAATCTCAACCTTCTTCATCTCGTAAAGGTTAAGCTTCCTCATCTCTCACCTCCAACTCTTTCCACCCGTCCTTTTTCGCCTTGTAAAACTTACCCCTTTCGGGGTCAAAGATGATAAAGTTAACCCACCCGTTCCTGATTAGCTCCCTTACCGCGTAAACGCGCTCAACGACCTTCCTCCCGAGCTCAAAGGGAACCTCAATCAGGACGATGAGCCGAACGGGTATGTGGAAAGGCTCACCCTTCCTCATAACCGTCTGGGAGGGAAGACCCGTTCTCAGGTCGCTGAAGTTCCCGCTCACAACCCCGAACCTACCCACTACGTTGTGGTATACCTTACTCCCGCTCCCGTATACCTCGTTATCCGTCGTTGAGAAGTAGTGCTCCATATTTATCCACTGCCCGACTATCATAGGACCCGAGAGTATGTTCTCAAGCAAGAAACCCTTAGGGTCAATACGGTAGTCATACGAGTGCAAAAATACCTTACCCCCGAGGTTCAAGTGCTTCGTAAGCTCCCTCCTCCCGACCACGAAAGCCCAGTTCCCCGAAAGCCCCCACTCCGGGCGAACCTGAGACCAATCGTATGCGTTCTCAACGACCTTAAAGACCTTCCTCAGCTCTTCCTGCGCGTTCTCTTCCCCGAAAAGCTCGCCGTAGCGCTCCTCCGCGGTAAGCAGACCCGCCTTCCTGAAGTCCTCCCTTACCTCCTCAAAGAGCGCCCTCAGACGCTCGGGTATCCTGTCGGTGTCGTAAAACTCAACGTTGTCCGTTGTGGTGTTGTGAAGCGCGGGAACGAAGTGGGTCTCTTGCGGGATATCAAGACCGAAGCGCTCCCGCGCTATCCTCCTCACCTCCGGGTCGTTAGCCATACGACAAAAAACAATCGCGTTGTAAAGACCCGAAGCCCCACCGCACGCACCGCAATCAAGCGCGGACTCGTAGGGGTTGTTATCCGACTTGCTCCCGTGCCCGACCACGAAAACGAGGGGAGCAAACCGCTTTATGCCCACCATCTGCAAGCTCTTTGCAACGAGCAGAGCCTGCTCCTCCTTTGAAAAGCCCACCCTGCTGAGGCGCTCAAAGAGTATATTCCTGTAGCCCCTGTCTATCTTGTAGCGCGTTCGGAGGAGGGAAACAAGCTCGCGCTGGCGCTCCGCGCTTATCCCGAGCTTCTCAAGTTCCTCCGAAACCCCGCGCTCGTCCATACACATCTCAATGACCTCGTCAAGGAGTTTTTCCGTAATCCTCTCGTCCCGAATCCCGAGCTCGTGCTTGAGAACCTTCCTCACGGTTTTCCTGTATACAGAGAGAACAATCTCGTTTATCTCCTCCCTGCTCAGGCGGTCAACGATGTAATCAACCTCCTCCCTCGGGGCGAGGAGCTTCTCCCTCAGGCGTGAGTAAGGATACGGGAAAAAGGTCTTCCCTATGAAGTCAAAACCGAAGAGAAAACCGATAGCCTCAACCGTTATATACGGCGTGAGGATGTTTTGCTTCAGGTCGTGGAGTATCTCCTCAACGACGTGCGTAAGACTTTTGGACTCATCCGCCTTTTTCGGAACCTCAAGGACTACGTTTTTTGGCTTTATCAAAACAGGGCAAAGGAACTCCTCGTGTCCCTTGTGAAGCTCAACGAAAGCCATCGGAACACCGAAAAATCCCGCTATACCGAGCGTCTCGTAATCCCCGAGTTTCTCAAGGTTCCTCCTGAAGCGCTCCGAGCGAACGTCTATACAAAAGAGAGCCTGAGCTTTGGGCTTTTTCTCCTCCCTTCGGGCGCGCAGAACGCCCGAAATAAGCCTCCTCTCAAGCGTTCCCTCAAGCGCGGAGAGCCATATCATCCCCTCCCTCTCCTCAAGCTCCCTCAGAAAACGGTAAAGAGAGAGAGCGTCCTCGCGCGAAAGACCCCCCGCCTTTTCACCCAACCAATCCCTTAAGAAAAGGGCGAAGTTTTTCGCCTGAACCTCCGCCTTGAAAGACAGGTAATCGTGTATGATTTCCTCGGGCTTGTCAAAGTAGTGAGGGAGAAGGCTCGCAAACCTGCCCGGTGCCCTCCCCGTAAAATACTCATACCTCAGATAAGCACCGAGCGGGTTTTCCTCAAAGAAGCGCGAAAATCCGCCGAACGTAGGACGGGCTGGGTATGAGCGCTCCCTGTGGGCGAGGATTCCCCTCTTTACGATGAGCAAAAGGGCGAGAAGCTCAACAACGTCCGCGGGATACATCCTCTGAAAGTAGTAATGCTTGTTGTGAGAGCGCCAACGGACGTATCCGACAAAACCCTTTATGCGCGCCAGCTCAAGCGTTATGTAACCCTCCCACAGCTCCTCCGGAAGCTCAAGCTCCCTCAAGATTTCGTCTATAGCCTCCTCGGGCTCGGAGAAACGCTCAACGAGAGCGCCCAACTCCCTCCCTCCCTTTATCACGTATTTCAAGTTCCTCCTCGCGAGCTCCCTCCAAGACGCAAAGAGTCCCCTCTCCCTTCCCGGCATACCTATAACGGACTGCCCCTCGTCAAGGAAGTCCATGAGAGCCTTTATCACGAGCTCCTCAACGACACCGTTCACGTCATCCCCGAAGAACATACCAACAAAATCCCCGAGCGTGAACCTCTTTCCTATATCCTTAAGAAGATTCTTAAGGACCCCTTCGGGGTTCTCGTAAAAAACCTCGTAAAAGTAAGAAGAGAGCCTATCGTCCGCCTCACCCATCAGGTAGGCGTTCCTCTTTACCTTAAGATTCGGGTCTTTCAAAAGCTCAAGAACCTCCTCCTCACCCACCGGGAGGTCTTTCCCCTTTAAAAACTCCCCGACCTCCTTCCTCAAGAGCTTCTCATCTATGAGGTTCCTCCTCATGAGAGACAGATAACCCTCGCGGGACAAAAACCGCTTTCCCCCGAAAATACGCTCCCCCTCCTTGAGCGCCTCCTCAAAGGAAAGACGCTCAAGCTCGTGGAGGGGGTTGTGGTGGACGAAGTTCCTCATATTCCAAAAGTATGAAATCGGCTCAGACGCAACGTTTACGAGAGACCTGATGAAGAGCTTTCTCCCGAGCTTCATCCTCTACCTCCGAAGTAAAACCCTACGAGAAGGGAAACCAAGAAGCCGAACACACCGAGCCAAAGCGCCCGGGGACCCAAATCCTTGTATATAAAATCGTCCGAACCCCTGAAGAAGAGAACCCTCCCTATTCGCTCAAGGAGCGCAACGCTCAGAACGACCCAAGAGAGGAGCAAGAGTATATCCACCTCCTTCCCGTTCTCAACAAGGGCGTTGTGAAACGGGACGTATGAAACGAGCAGGGGCATCATGTAAGCGTAAAGCGCGCTCAAGATGAGAAGAACGGAAAAGCGGGGCATCTTCCCGAAAAGACCCGAGTAAAAGCCTATTTGCGTGTGCCCAAATAGCCTCTCAAGGTATAAAGAGAGGTAAACGACGAGAGCGGGACCCACCATCAGGAGAGGTATGTATACGTAGGCACCCTTAAGCGCCCAGATAACGCCGAATAGCGCACCGAAAAGCTCAGCGGAGAGCTCCCTCAAGGAGTTCACCGAGAGCGCCCTGAGGGCGAAAAAGCCGAAGCTAAGCGCCCCCGCGAGACGAACCTCCTCCGGAACGATATACGATGAGAGGACAATCACACCCAAAAGCGGTAAAAGCAAGAACCAATAAAGACCCGCCCTTTTGAGGAACAAAACCGTTACGTATCCCATCGGAAAGAGCGGGACGAAAAAGCCCGCGAGCACAGTCCGGAGCGTCTCGCGCGTGCTCAGCTCACCCGCCAGATAAAGGAGCGTAAGCGCGCCGAGGGCGAGCGAAACCCCGTGAGAGCGCAAAGCTCGCGAGAGCGCGAGAACCGCCCCCTTCACAAACTCGTAAAGCTCGGTAAAGTAAAGCTCACGCGAAAGGTGCGTATAAATGGATAGGTTAAAAGAGAGGAACCTCTCGTCGCTCGCGTAGTATATAAAGACCCAGCCCGCGAGTATGATGAGGGCTATAAGAACCATCTCACCGTATAGAAAGAGGGGGTCCGAGAAGGATTTTTCGTAGATTCTCTCAAGAACCTCCTCGTTGGGATACAAGAAGCGCGCAAGCCCGTGCCCGAGGAGCACATACCCGAGGAGGAAAACCAAGAGCGAGAGTATGGCGACGAGGGCGGAAAGAAGAGGTCTTTCCCTCTCCGCCCTGAATGTGCTTATGACGGTCTGAGCAGCGGTAGCCCAAGCGAAGAAGAGTATTATGAGCTGTGTTTCGTATTTCAGGAAGTGCTTCTCAACCGCGAAGTGAACCAAAAGGACGATAAGGAGGGGAATCATGAGCGTAAGGAGGGCGTATGTAAACCACGGAACCTTACGAACGACCTCGTATCCCCTCGTGACCGCCCTGTAGACCTCGTCCTCGGGGATGTTCGGGTCTTTCCTCGCGCTGTGTATGACGTTCCCCGAATACAAAAAGAGCGTAGCCTTGAAGATACCGTGAGCCATCATGTGGTAAACCGCGAGCGCAAAGGCTCCTATCCCGAACTCCATCACCATGTATCCCATCTGACCGACGGTTGAGTATCCGAGGGACTTCTTTATGTCGTTCTGTATGAGCATAAGCGCGGAGCCGACAATCGCGGTTATAGAGCCCACGAAGAAAGCCAGATGAAGGGCTACGTTCTCGTGCGTAAACACAAAGGCGAGCCTGTTCACGAGGAACGCCCCCGCGTTTACTATGCCCGCGTGCATAAGTGCGCTTACGGGGGTCGGTCCCTCCATGCTGTATACGAGCCAAAGGTGAAAGGGAATCTGGGCGGACTTTATCATGGCGGAGACGACAACCAAAAGCGGGACCGCAAAAAGGGTAAAACTCTCCCCCTCGTAAGAGAGGACGAGCTTCTCAAGCTCGTTTATCTTCAACGTCCCGAACTCCCAAAAGAGGAGAACTATACCCAAAAGTAGGGGGGCGTCCGCGAGCCTGTGGGTGATAAAGGCGAGGTTTGCGAACCTGACGCTTCTCGGGTTTTCGTAGTTGTGGTTCAGCATAAAAAACAGGAGAACGCCCATCGCGTGCCAAGCGAAGAGCAAAAGAAGGAGGTTCCCCGCAACGACGAGCAGGATAAGGTTGGCGGTCATGAGGTCAAGGAGGAGGTAAAAGCGCCGAAAGCCCTCGTCTTCCCTCATATAGTTCTCCGCATACTTGTGAACGACCGCGCTCACGAGGAGTATATACGTTGAAAGAAGAAGCCCGAGCCTGTCGGGTAAAAAGTCAAGGACGCCGAAGAGTGAAAACGAACCGAATGAGCCCGTGATAAGCAAAAAGAGGGAAAGGAAGAAGTTAGTAAGTGTCAAAGAGGTGCTCAGTTTTGCCCCGAGAAGCTCGTTCTTGTGTAAGTAAGCGATAACTGCGGAAGAGAGCTGAACGAGGATTATAAGAAGGATAAGGTGTTCCATGACTTACCTCCGCGGTCGGAATGCTTATTATACCTTCCCCTTTTAGGAAAATTATGAGGAGCCTCAAAAACTGATAAAATGGTGTAGAGGGAGGTGCTAAATGGCTAAAAAACAACGATTAATATTTCTCCTCACACTTCTGGTGGGACTTGCACTCTTTTACTTCGGTATAGATACGTGGATGGAACAAAAGAGCAAACAAACACAACCCCAAGTAGTCCTGAAACCGAGCCCCCCTCTCAAGCCCCCGACGCCCCAAGAGCAAACAAAGGAGCAAAAGCAAGAACCGCGTAAGGAAGAAAAACCGAAGGAGGAAAAGCCAAAGCAAGAGCCTCAAAAGCCCCAAAAAGAAGAAAAGCAAGAAACGCGAAGCGTCCAAAAGGAAAAGAAAACCCAAACCGTCCAAAAGAGGGAACTAAAGAGCGTGTCAAAGAAGGTTCCGAAAACCCCCTTGAGGACGTATAAGTTTCAGGTCGGCGCGTTCAAGTATAAGGAGAACGCGTATAAACTCCTGAGAAAGGCGAGAAAGCTCGGATACACCGCAAAGGTCGTAAAGAGCGGGAACCTTTATAAGGTATACGTATACGTAAAGGCGAGGAACCTCTCTGAAGCAAAGAGGCTCGTTAAGCGTCACTTTGCGGACGTTATACTCGTTAGACGATGAGGTTCCTCCTTCTCGCCCTTGCCCTTATACTCTCTTGCGCATCTCCCCCTAAGGAAGACAGGCGAAACTGGAAGGTATACTACGACCTCGGTCAGGCTGCGTATCTCGCAAAGAACTACTCGGAAGCCATAGCGAACTTCCACAAGGCTATAAGACTGAACCCCGACAGACCAGAGGTGTGGAACGCTTTGGGTCTTGCATACATGCAGGTGGGGGAATACGAAAAGGCTCGCGAGAGCTTCCTGAGGGCGCTTTCGGTTGACCCCCACTTTACGGAAGCTAAGATGAACCTCGGCGTTCTTTACGCCAAGCTCGGGAACTACGAGCTCGCCCTTAAGTTCCTAAAGGAATCCGCACAGGACGAGCTCTTTGAGAAAAAACACGTCGCTTACCTGCACCTTGCGAACGTCTACAAACAACTCGGTGACCTTGAGAATTACGTAAAGAGCCTGCAAAAAGCTGTAGCTTACAACCCCAACTTCGTTGACGCACAGCTCCAGCTCGCCCAAGCCTACGAAGAGCTCGGGAGATACGAAAAGGCTAAGGAGGTCTACGAGTCCCTGATAGCGCAGGGCTACAAGACGAACTTCGTCCTCTACAAGCTCGCGGAGGTAAACTACAAGCTCGGGCGCTACGAGGAGGCAAAGAGGATAATAAGGCAACTCCTCCAAAGCGAGCGCCTCACCGAGGAGCAAAGGAAACAAGTAAAACAACTCCTCAGCAAGATACTCATAGAGCAACAGAGGAAGCTCGTCCTCCTCTCACCCCCGAAGGAGGAAAGGAAGGAAGAAAGGAAAGAAAGGAAGAAGGTTCGTGAGCGCTACTTCGCGGTTCAGGTGGGCGCCTTTTCAAGCAAAAAAAGGGCGGAGAGCTTGGCGGAGCGCCTGAGGAAGATGGGCTTTGAGGACGTGGTCGTCCTTCAGGCGGACGGTATGTATAAGGTTCTATACGGGAAGTTCAAGAGCCGTCAGGAAGCCCTGAGGAAGAGAAACGAGCTTTTCCTGAGGACGGGCTATTACGGCTTTGTCGTTGAGATGAGGTGAGAAAAGCGCTTTTTGTATGCCTTTAGGGTATTGAGGAGAAGGGCGCTCACGGTCATGGGACCCACACCCCCCGGAACGGGCGTGATTGCGCCCGCCTTCTTCTTCACCTCCTCAAAGTCAACGTCCCCGACTATCTTGTCCCCTAAGCGGGATATGCCGACGTCTATAACCACCGCCCCCTCCTTTACCATATCCGCCTTTATGAGCTTCGGGACTCCCGTCGCGGATATGAGTATGTCCGCACCGAGTGTAAATTTCTTTATATCCTTCGTGTGTATGTGGCAAACGCTTACGGTTGCGTTCCTCCAAAGCATCAAAAGGCTCAAAGGTCTCCCGACGATAAACCCAGCCCCGACTATCGTGACGTCCTTTCCCTTCGGGTCTATGCGGTAGTGCTTAAGGAGGAGGTCTATCCCGAGGGGTGTGCACGGGATGAAACCGTCCTCCATCTGGGCGACGAGCCTTCCCATATTCTCGGGGTGAAAACCGTCAACGTCCTTCTCGGGGGATATGCGGAGTATCACCTTCTTTTGGTCTATGTGCTCCGGGAGCGGAAGTTGGACGAGTATACCGTCAACCTCCTCGTTCCTGTTCAGCTCGTCTATCAGAGACAAGAGCTTTTCCTGCGGGGTGTCTTTCGGGAGGTGGTAAAGGAGGGAACGTATACCGACGCTTTGGCTCGCTTTCCTCTTGTTGTTCACGTAAACGACGCTCGCTGGGTCATCACCGACGAGAACAACCGCGAGCGTAGGCGCCCTCAGCCCCTTTGATACGTAAAGGCTTACTTCCTTCCTTATCTCCTCACGAATCCTTTTTGATACCTCTCTTCCGTCAAGTATGAGAGCCATCCCTTCTTTCCCCGTCCAAGTTTATCGTTTCCTCAATTATGTAAGGTTTTTCACCCCTCGTCTCGTAGTAAGTCCTCACGATAAGCTCCGCTATTATCCCCGTTGATATGAGCTGTATGCCGGAGAGTATGAGAAGAACGCTCAAGATGAGGAGGGGTCTGTGCCCTATGTCTTGTCCCATAAAGAGCTTCAGGAACGTAAGGTAAAGCCCGAAGAGGACACCGAGACCGAAAAGGATAAAACCTATACCCCCGAAAACGTAAAGGGGTCTCGTTATATACTCGTTCAGGAACTTTATGAGGAAGATGTCAAGGATTACCCTTATCGTCCTATCTATCCCGTATTTTGACTTTCCGTAGAGTCGGGGGTGGTGCTTTACGGGTATCTCGGTTATCTTTGCGCCGAAGCGCTTCGCAAGCGCGGGCAGGAAACGGTGCATATCCCCGTAGAGCCTGTAGCGCTTTGCTATCTCGGAGCGGTAAGCCTTGAGCGTGCAACCGTAATCGTGGAGAGGGACGCCCGTGACGCGCGATATCACCCAGTTAGCTATCTTTGAGGGGAGCTTCCGAGAGAGAAAGGGGTCTTTCCTGTCCTTTCTCCAACCGCTTACGATGTCGTAACCTTCGGAGAGCTTTTCCAAAAGGCGGGGTATGTCTTCCGGGTCGTTCTGGAGGTCCGCGTCCATCGTTATTATAACGTCGCCCTTCGCGTGCTCAAAACCCGCGTATATAGCTGCGGTCTGCCCGTAGTTGCGCCTGAACCTTATGACCTTCAGACGTGGGTCTTTCTTTGCGAGTTCCTTAAGAACCTCGGGGGTTTTGTCCGTGGAGCCGTCGTCAACGACGATAATCTCGTAGTCTTCCCCGAGGGCGTCAAGAACCCTCTTTAGCTTTTCGTAGAGTATGGGTATGTTCTTCTCCTCGTTGTAAGCGGGGATAACGACCGAAATCATCTTGAGAGAAGTATTTTATCATTAAATTCTTATGAAACTCCTTGACACGGTCGTCCTTCTTGACTTCCTTTCGGGTGAAGAGGAAAAGACCCAAAGGGTAAAGGAGTTCATAGACGAGATTACACAAAAGGGTGAGAAGCTCTTCATTCCGGAGGAGGTAATCGTAGAGCTCGTTTACTTCCTTGAGCACGGCTACAGGTGGGAAAGGGAGGACATCTTTAACACCCTGAACGCGCTCCTTGAGGACGAGAGTTTCAACGTTGAGCTAAAACCCCTCGTAAAGAGCGCCCTCTCCCTATACGCTCAAGGAAAGGGGACGTTCCTTGATTGCCTGAAGGCGGTAAAGGCAAGACAGATGGGGATAAAGGAGGTCATCACCTTCAACAGGCGCTTTAAAAAACTCGGGCTCAACGTCCTTAACCCTTACGAGCTCAAGCGGGAGGCTTGACGTAAACGGGTTCAATTGAGAGAACGTCTTCACCCGAAGGGTCTTTTAATAAATACTCGTAGGCGTAAATCCCCCCGTATGCGGAAAAGGGGAAAAAGGGGTGAAAGAACTGCTCCTTCCCGAGCCTGACGTCCGAAAACTCCCTCAGGCTTATCCCGAAACCCTCAAGCTCCTCACCCCCGTAGAGCTTTACCTCGCCTTCTCTGTCTTTCTCAAGCACCCTAAAAAACACGTTGTTGCTTACCTTGAGGTAGGGTATCCTCGGGAAAGAAACGGGCGTAAAGCGCCCGAGAATAGAGAGGTTCTCAAACGAGACGACCGGCTTTTTCAGCGTATACGCCCACGTCTTTACGAAGGTTATCCCTATCCTTACGGACGTCAGAAAGCCGACACCGCGCGAAACCGCAAAGGCGTCAAACTCCTCGGGTCTCAAACAAAGCTCCGAAAGGAGCTTCGGGAGGTTCTCAAGCGTCTTTTTCTCCGAAAGGACGTAGTGAAGGAGTTTTAATTTCCCCTCCTCAACGACGGAAACGTTTATAAAGGAAAACGAGGTGTCAAGGGAGAGTATCCTCATCTCAGAATCCCCTCACGTGCTCCAAGTAAGACCTTAGGCGCTCCTTTACCTCCTCCATGAAGTCCCCGCCCAACTTCTCAAGGAACGCATCCGCGAGGATTATCGCCATCATAGCCTCACCCACGACCGAAGCAGCGGGAACCGCCAGAACGTCCGTCCTCTCCTTCCCCGCTCTTACCTCTTCCTTTGTGTTTATATCAACGCTCCTGAGGGGTTTCGTTAGGGTGGGTATCGGCTTCATAGCTACGCGTAGGACTATAGGCATCCCGTTCGTTATCCCCCCTTCCGTTCCCCCGAGGTTGTTTGAGAACCTGAAAAAACCCCTATCTTCGTCCCAGCCTATCTCGTCGTGAACCTCGGAGCCAAAGCGACGGGCGCCCTCAAACCCTATCCCCACCTCAACACCCTTTATGGCTTGTATGCTCATCATCGCGTGGGCGAGACGGGCGTCTATACGCCTGTCCCATTGGGTGTGTGAGCCCAAGCCCGGCGGAACACCGACCGCAAAGACCTCAAAAACACCCCCTAAACTCTCCCCCCTTTGCTTTGCCTCATCAACGAGGGCTTTGAACTCCCCGTCCCTTTCCGGGAAAGGGATTCTCAGCTCGGAGCGCTCCGCCCTTTCGTGAAGCTCAAGGAGTTTCCTTTCGTCCGCAAAGTATGACTTGTCCGACAACTCATCAAGCTCAAGACTTCCAACCGATACGACGAAACTCCCAATCCTAACGCCGAGCTCCTCAAGGAACCGCTTACAAACCGCCCCCACCGCCACGCGCGCTGCCGTTTCCCTCGCGGAGGAGCGCTCAAGGACGTTCCTTAAGTCCCTTTGGTTGAACTTTATACCGCCCGCGAGGTCCGCGTGTCCCGGGCGCGGGCGCGTGAAGGGAACCGCGGAGGGGGGTCTCTCACCTTCGGTAGACATCTTCTCCGCCCAGTTTTCCCAGTCCCTGTTTTGTATGAGGAGGGCTATGGGTGAACCTAAAGTCCTTGAGAAGCGGACACCCGAGAGTATACTCACCCTGTCCTTTTCTATCTTCATCCTCCCTCCCCTGCCGTAGCCCCTTTGCCTTCTTTCAAGCTCCTTGTTTATGTCCTCGTGCGTGAGGGGGAGGTTCGCGGGTATACCCTCAAGGACCGCAACGAGCGCCCTGCCGTGGGACTCACCCGCGGTCAAGAAACGCAAAAAGCGTAAACTCATTGAGAGCGGGGAGTCCTCGGAACCTTCACAACCTTACCCGCCTTCAGGCATTTCGTGCACACGTATATGCGCTTTACGGTCCCGTCGGGCAGGCGAACCCTCATCTTGTGGACGTTCGGCTTGAATATCCTCCTGTTCCTCTCACCGGAGAACGTAACGCGTCTACCTACAACGGGTCTCTTTCCGCATATCTCACAGGACGCCATCTCACTACCTCCTTTCTCGCAGGGCGAAAATATTATAATATCAAATTCCTATGAAAGAGCTCGTAAAACAAAAGCTCCAAAGCGCCCTCCTTGAGCTATACAACACCGCGGAGGAAAACTTCAAGATAGAAAAACCGAAAGACCCGGAGCACGGCGACCTCTCAACAAACCTCGCTTTTCTCCTCGCGAGGAAACTAAAAAAACCACCCCAGAAGATAGCCCAGGAGCTCGCAAATCACCTCTCAAAAGACCCCCACTTTAAGAGCGTTGAAGCCCTTAAGGGCTTTGTGAACTTCCGACTCTCACAAGAGCTCTTAAAGGAGGAGTTCAAGAAGTTCCTCCTCTCCCCCGAGGAATACCTGAGGGAAGACATCGGGAAAGGTAAAAAGGTTCAGGTTGAGTTTGTGAGCGCAAACCCTACGGGTCCCTTACACCTCGGGCACGGGAGGGGAGCGGTCGTAGGGGACACGCTCTCCCGCCTGCTTGAGTTTTTCAACTACGACGTGGTTCGTGAATACTACATAAACGACGCGGGAAGGCAGGTCAGACTCCTCGGGATTTCCGTCCTCTACAGATACATGGAAGAGTGTCAAAGGAAGGACGAAGAACTCTTTCGTGAGCTTGAAAGGACCTTTAACGAGGAGGGCTACAGGGGGGAATACGTAAAGGAGATAGCCCGAAGACTGAGAAAACACGTAGGGGACTCCTTGTGTTTCCCTGCGCGCGCGGAGCTTTCCCGCATTCGGGAAGAGCTCATAAGTAAAGAAGAGATACCCCTTAACTACCTCAAGAAATACGAACCGGGGGACGCCATTGAGCTCGTTTCTGACTTTGCGCTTGATATACTCCTTGAGGAGATAAGGAAGGATTTGCTCCTTATGGGGGTTGAGTTTGACGTTTGGTTCAGCGAGCGCTCACTTCACGAAAGCGGTCTCATAGACGAGCTTGTGAAACTCCTCAAGGAAAAGGGATACGTATACGAAAAAGACGGTGCCCTCTGGCTCAAGACCTCCCAATTCGGGGACGACAAGGACAGGGTAATCAGGCGCTCTGACGGAACGTATACATATTTCGCCGCGGACATAGCATACCACTACGACAAACTAAAGAGAGGGTTTGATAAGGTGATAAACGTTTGGGGAGCGGACCACCACGGGTATATACCCCGCGTAAAGGCTTCCCTGAAGATGCTCGGGGCAAGGGAGGACTGGCTTGAGGTTCTCCTCATACAGATGGTAAAACTCTTCAGGGGAGGGAAAGAGGTAAAGATGTCAAAAAGGGCGGGGAACTTCGTCACGCTCAGGGAGCTCCTTGAAGAAGTGGGTCCCGACGCGGTGCGCTTTACGTTCCTCACAAAACGCTCCGATACACCCCTTGACTTTGACGTTGAGAAAGTAAAGGAAAAAAGCTCCGAAAACCCCGTCTTTTACGTCCAATACGCCCACGCCCGCATAAGCGGTATCCTGAGGGAGTATGAAAAACTCTACGGAAAGAAACCGAGTCCCTTAGAGCTTGCCCCTTACGTTTCCGAACTGACCCAAGCTGAGGAAAAACTCCTCAAGCTCGTCCTCTTCCTGAAGGACGAGCTGAGGGAAATAACCCAAAAAAGGGAACCCCACCTCCTTACATACTACCTCATAGAGCTCGCGAGGGAGTTTCACCACTACTACAACCACAACCGCATACTCGGAACACAAGAAAAAACCATGCTCTCCCGCCTCGCTCTCGCCCTCGGTGTAAAGGAAGCGATAAAAACAGCGCTCGGGCTCATGGGCGTAAGCGCTCCCGAGCGCATGTAGCTCACTTCCTCCTCCTGTAAAAGACGTCAATCAAGTAGTATCCCGCCAAGAAGCCCCCTATGTGCGCATACCAAGCGACACCACCGTATCCTATAAACGGGAGCGTGACGATACCGTTTATAATCTGAACGACGAACCACATCCATATAAAGAGCATCGCGGGAAGCTCCATGAGCGTGAGGAAGAAGAAAACGGGAACGAGAGCCAAAACCCTCGCACCCGGAAAGAGCTTCATGTAAGCGCCGAGAACACCGCTGATAGCACCGCTCGCCCCGACCATGGGAACGTTGGCACCCCCGAACAAAAGACTCACAAACGTTTGCGTGAGCGCAGCGCCTATACCGCAAAGAAGGTAAAAGACGATATACCTGAACTTCCCGAGCCTGTCCTCAACGTTGTCCCCGAAGACCCAAAGATACCACATATTCCCGATGATGTGCCCCCAACTCCCGTGGAGGAACATATGCGTTATGAGCGTGTAAGGTCTTTCGTGAAGCTCCGCGGGAACAAGACCCCACTGCCTTATAAAAAGCTCAAAGGCGCTCACCGCCTTCCCGTCAACGTAAACGATATCGTCCCTCAAACTCCACTCGTAAAGCCAAATAACCGAGCAAACGGTTATTATCGTCAAGTTAACGATGGGGAAACTCCGTGAGGGGTTTAGGTCCTTCAACGGTATCATAATGAGATTTATTTTAAAAATTAAAAAGACCGCTTACGCGGTAATTTAAAATAAAGTTATGAAAATCGTAGCAATCGTAGGACCACACAACGCGGGAAAGACGACGCTCATCCAAAAACTGATACCCGCGCTCCGTCAAAAGGGTTACGAGGTCGGATACATAAAGCACGACCCCAAGGGGCACGCCCTCACCGACAAGGAAGGCTCGGATACGCACCGCATCTCCACCCTCACGAAAAAAAGAGCTATAATCTCACCCGACCGCTTCACATACTGGGAAAAAACAAGGAAAGACCCCGTAGAGCTCGCAAAAGAACTATTTCACGACTGCGATATAGTAATACTTGAAGGCTTCAAGGAGCACCCCGATATCCCGAAGATAGTCTTAGGTGAGCTTGAAGTCCCCAAGGCGGTGATGAAGGTAAAGCCCGACACACCTCTCGCTGATATCATTAAAGTAATAGAAGAGACGGAGGAGATATCATGAGTACGGGCTTTTGCCTCCATCACAGGGAGCTTTGCCCAGCTTGCAGGCGCGTAGCCCTAAGGGTTTGTGAATACTTTGACCCATACCCCCGCGTTGAAGCCTTCTGCGAGTGTTGCGGATACAAAGCCTACGACGTCCCCATGAAACTGACAAAGGAGACGCTCTACAAGATACTTGACAAACTCTCACAAAAGGAGATAGGTGCGGTCTGCCTTGACGACAGGTGCGCATCGCGCGACGTTATAAAACTCCTGCGGGAAGGGACATACGCGGAGTTCAGGTGTCTTGATTGCGGAGCGGAGTGGAACTCATACGAGATAAGGAACGCGATAAAGCGCGTAAAGAACATACTCAACCACGTAAAGAACGGGGAGATACCCCCCGAAGCCCTGAAGGCTCAAGAGGGCGAGTGCCCGCTCTGCGGTTGGGACATAGGTCACATGCACGAAGGCTACCTCGTTGAGATACAGTGCTACGTATGCGGTTATCACAACGAATACAGGGAGGAGTATCCGAAGGAACTACCGCCCGAGGACGCTTGCCCTCAGTTTGAGCGCGCGGAGGAAACGGGCTAAGACTTCCCGCAAACTATGCGCCTCAGGAGCGCAAGGTCTTCGGGGTATGTAATCTTAATATTCCAAAAACTCCCCTCAAATACCCCGACGCTGTAGCCGTATCTCTCAAGGAGGCTCGCGTCGTCGGTTCCCACAAAACCCTCCGCCCGCGCCCTCAGGTGGCACTCAAACAAAACCTCCCTCAAAAACCCCTGAGGCGTCTGGATGTGCCAAATCAGCTCACGCCTGAGCGTCCTTATAACCCTACCTCCCTCAACCTCCTTGAGCGTATCCCTCGCCCTCGCTCCCACTACTTTACCCTCAAAGCTCCCGAGCTCAAGGACGCCCTCAAACATCTCCCTCGTCGCGAGGGGTCTTGCGCTGTCGTGAACGACCACAACGTCACCCTTCGCGAGACGAAGGGCGTTGAAAACCGAGTCCTGACGCTCCCTTCCACCTTCCACCTTCCTAACCCAACCCGGAACGCTCACCCTGTTTACGTCCTCGGGAGGCAAAACGAGGAAGACCTCGTCAAAAAGACCCTCAACCTTATCAAGCGAGTGCATAAAAACGGGTTTCCCGCAGAGGTCCGCAAACTGCTTCTTGAAACCCGCACGGGTTCCCCTTCCCGCTGCGAGCAGGATTAAGGACCTCATAAGAAAAGATTATGAAAGCGCGGAAAGGAGGTGAGCTATGATGACCTCCGGATACAAACCGAGCAGAACCACGAGAACCGCACAAACGAAGAGAACGAAAGCCTCGCCCGCGGAAAGCTCACCACCCCTCTTCTTTACCTCCCCGCTGTATAGGAACATATAAACGATTACCTTCAAGTAATAACCCGCGGATATGAGACTCGCTATCGCAAAGAGTATACCCAGAACCAACGCCTCACCCTTCAGTAGCCCGAAGAATATACCAAGCTTACCGAGGAAGAGAGCCATAGGGGGTATACCGATGAGCGCAAAGAGGAAGAACGCGAAAACCGAAGCCAAGAAGGGACTTTCCTTCGCGAGTCCCTTGAACTCAAGGAAGTGGTGAGACCACCCCTCGCGCTTCTCAAGTATACCCAGAACCGTAAACGCCCCGAGCGTAGCGAGGGAGTAAACGAAGACGTAAAACAGGAGAGCGGAAAAGAGGTGCTCATCAACGCTCGTAAGGGCGACGAGGAAGTATCCCGCGTGCGCTATGGACGAGTAAGCGAGGAGTCGCTTAACCGAGCGCTGTGCGTATGCGACGATATTACCGTAGAACATGGAAAGAACCGC
>JAADEK010000091.1 GCA_013153455.1 Aquificota bacterium | reverse complement strand
CGTTTATCCTACCGAGTGTTTCGTATATGCGCTTTGTGCAGGCGAGTTTTTCGTGTATGCGGACGCTTTGGGTAAGTTCCCTGAAGTGAACGAGGGCAAAGGCTCCCTCCTTTAGGACTACCTTCTTTACTTCTACCTCGTAGGGTATGAGTGTTTCCTTTTTTGAGTCCTTTAGGGTTACGGTTTTTAGCGTCAGGCTTTCTTCGCTTGCCTTTCTGAGGAGGGAGAGGAAGGAGCTACCGAAGACTTCTTGAGCGTCCTCCCCCTTTGGGTCTTTTCCGTATACGCGCCCGAAGGGCGCGTTCGTAAATACTATCTTTCCCGTTTTTAGGTCTATTATCGCGAACGGCTCACCGAGGGCGTTTACGCAATCAACGAGTTCACGAAGGCTCTCAAATGCCACGGATAATACCCCCTCTTTATTATTTTTCCACCCGAAGGGTCTTTAAATTTTTGATTTTAAATCATTATTGGCACGGTTGTTGCAAATAAAGGGGTATGAGCGAAAGGAGGTTCCAGTGCCCGTTTTGCGGTGTGGGTTGCGGTCTTTACGTTGACCAAAGGGGAAGGGTAAAGGGTGATTTTGAGCATCCCGCGAACAGGGGTGATATATGTAAGAAGCCCGTTTACCTTCCGAAGGTAATGGACAAGGGGAGGCTCACGCGCCCCCTCTTTAGGGAGAAAAAGGGGGAACCCTTTAGGGAAATCTCGTGGGAGGAAGCTTACGACATCTTGGCTCGTGAGATATCAAGGAGGGACCCCCGTGAGCTTTACTTTTATATATCGGGTCAGCTCCTTACGGAGGAGTCATACGTAATAAATAAGTTCGTTAAGGGTTTCTTGGGTGTTAACAACATAGACGCAAACTCGCGCCTGTGTATGGCTTCCGCGGTCGTGGCGTATAAGTTGGCTTTCGGCTCCGACGGTCCTCCCTGCACGTATGAGGATATAGACGACGCGGACGTCTTTCTTTTTATAGGCTCAAACGCGTCCGTCGCGCACCCGGTTTTATTCAAGAGGGTTCTGAAGAGAAAGCGCGAAACGAGCGACGCGCTGGTGGTTTGTATTGACCCCGTTGAGACGGAGACCGCGAGGAGGAGCGACGTCCACATACCCGTAAGGGCTGGGACGGATACGGTCTTTTTGAACTCGGTTCTTTGGGTGCTTGAGAGGGAGGGGTGGATTGATGAGGAGTTTATAAAAAGCAGGACGGAGGGTTTTGAGGAAGCGCTCGGTGAGGCGAGGCTCTACCCCCCTTCGGTCGCTTCGGGGATATGCGGTGTTGAGGAGAGGGATATTTACTTCATAGCGGAGCTTTTTGCAAAGAGCGAGAAGCTCGTATCTATGTGGTGTCAGGGGCTAAATCAGTCGGTGAACGGTGTTATGAAGAACCTCGCCCTCATAAACCTCCACCTCGCTACAGGTAGGGTCGGAAAGAGGGGCTGTCCGTTCTCGCTCACGGGTCAGCCGAACGCGATGGGGGGAAGGGAGGTCGGATACTTGACGAGCGGTCTTCCGGGCTACAGGGACGTGAGGAACGAGGAGGACAGGAGGTTTATGGAGGAGTTTTGGGGCGTAAAGGGTATATCACCAGAGCCGGGACCCACGATAACCTCCGCGATTGAGAAGATGAGAAGGGGGGAGATTACCTTCCTTTGGGTCGTTTGCACAAACCCCGCGGTATCCCTCCCGGAACTCAGGAAGGTGGAGGAGGCTCTGGGGAGGGTTTTTCTCGTAGTTCAGGACGCATACTGGAACGATACGTGTGAGTTTGCGAACCTCATCCTCCCCGCGTCTCAGGTGGGGGAAAAGGAGGGGGTAATGACGGGCTCGGATAGGACTATCACGCTCTGCGAGGCTTTCCGAGAGGCACCGGGTGAGGCAAAGCCCGATTGGCTTATCTTTACTGAGCTCGGGAGGAAGATGGGCGCACAAAGGCTTTTCCCTTACAGGAGCGCGAGGGAGATATTCAGGGAGTTCGCCCTCTCAACGAAGGGAAGGCTTTGTGATATTTCGGAGCTTGATTACGACAAGCTCCCCGCGCGCTGGGGAAAGCGGTGGTTGTATGAGGACTCCCCGTTTTTGACAAAAAGCGGGAAGGCGCGCTTTTTCCCCGCGCGCTTTGAGCTTCCGAAGGAAGACGGGGATTTTATCCTCATAACGGGTAGATTAAAAAACCAGTGGCACACGATGACAAAGACGGGAAAGGCTCCCGAGCTACTGAAGGGCGAGGTTCCCCCCTTTGTCGTGATGAACCCGAAAGACGCCCAGCGCTTGGGTATAAAGGAGTGGGACATAGTCACGCTTTATTCCGAGAGGGGGGAAATAGAGAGGGTGGTCGTTTTCGGGAACGTAAAAGAGGGTCATATATTTGCACCATTCGGATACCCGAGGGAGTTCGGTGAGCCGACCAATTACCTCGTTTCGGACCGAACCGACCCCCTCTCAGGTGAGCCTGACCTCAAGTTCGCGGGCGTAAAGGTAAAGGTAAGGAAGGAGGCGGGAAGGTGTTAGGGATATAACCCTTTACCTTAAGTTTCTTTTTGTCTTTTCTTCTTTGCGAAGAATGTCATTAGGAAATACAAACTCCAGAGTCCCAGAGAGCCGATGAGCGCCATTAAGATTAAAAAGTAATCACCCCTCTCCATACAGATGCAGTATAGCCCCGCTGAGAACCATGAAGAGACCGAACAAAAGAAGCGCCAAAAGTGTTTTTTCTCCTATTTCCTTGGATATTTTTAGCACAAAGGAGGCAACCATAAGCCCAACGCCAAAAGCTCTCATAATACCCCTGTATTAAGGTTACGAAAGACTTATTTAATCACTCTTCCCTCAATTTTTTCAGCTCAAGCTCTATGAGCCTCTTTGCCTCCTCCTTTGTGACCTCAACGTAGAGCTTACCTATCAGGTAGAAGAACTTCCTGTTTTCGTCAAGCTGCTCAAGAGCCTCAAGCGCAGCCTCAAGCTCCTTCTCAAGTATATCCCTCTCTATCTGCTCAAGGAGGTCTATGGCGCTCTGGATTTCCTTTCGGGGTATGTGGGGAGAGTCTCCCGAAAGCGAACCCCTCAGCGTGCTGAGAACCTTCTTGACCTTCTCAAACATCTCTCCTTACCTCCGTCCATCCGAGGAATTTCCCCTCCCTCGGGTAGAAAAAGACCCTCGCGGGTCTTATATCCCTCCCCAGCAGTCTCCTCACCCTCTCCCTTACCCTCTTGTCCCCCCAAAACCAAAAGAGCTTTTCCCTGAGCTCGTCGTCGGTCCAGCGCCCGAGCCTCAAGGGCACCTCCCAGCGCTTTATCTCACCCGAAAGGGGAACGTAAAAGCTCTCCTCAAGCGGATGCCCCCGAACGAGCGTCCTTTCCGCGTGAAGAAGAGCTTCCGCAAAGGAATGACACGCGCTTCTCAACCTCTCGGGACTCGGGAACGAGACATCAAGACTCCCCGCACCCGTCCCGAGCTCCGCGTCAAACACCTCAACCTCCGCCTTGTAGCGAAGGTCGTAAAGAACCACCCGAGCCTTCCTCAGAACACCCTCCTCAAGAACCGCATCGCTCACCTCAAGCTCCCCCACCTCCGGGTGCCTCTCAAGAACGGACTCCTTCACAAACTCAACCGCCCTTTTGGGGCTCAAGTCCTCCTCAAGCAAAAACTCAAGAACCCTCCTCTCAAGCACCTTGTCCTTCTTAAAAGCGTAGTATATAAGCGCGTTGAGGAAGGCGTCCCTCACATAACCGGAAGGGATAAAAGGAACACCATCCTTCCTCGGGAAAGCCCTTTCCTTTAAGAGAACGGGAGTCCAAAGGAGAACCCTCATTTGAACGCTCCTATATTCTTGTCCGCCCTTTCCGCTATGTCAATATCAAAGAGAGCTATCGTCGGGAGTATCCAAGAGACCCTGAAGCGGTGGTCTCCCTCCCTGTTTTTACCGAAAAAAGCGAGAGCTACCCTCCCGAAACCCGCGTCCCTCTCTATCTTCTTTGCGTTTTGTAAAAACCTGCGCGCGACGTTCGGGAGAGCACGGTAAGGAAGAGGCTTCCCCTCCTGCCCCCTGCTGTGGACGAACTCCGTCAAGATACCCACGCTCCTGAGACAGTTAGCGAGGTGAAAAAGACGGTTCCTCAAAAAGAAAGCCATAAGCATTGAGGGCGCGGGTATACGAAAAATCTCCTGAGAGCTTTCCCCGTAAATGAGAGACCCAACTACGAAGGAACTACCCTCCGAGGAGACAACCCTCGCGACCAAGCGCGAACCCTTCGGTAGCTCCGAGAGAACCTCAAGAACCTCGTATCTTGAACCCCCCTCCTCGTATACGTCCCCCGACGAGCGCTTCCCTATGTCCGAAACAAAAAAAGCATCCCTCCCGTCCTTCTTCCCGAAAAGAAGGTCAAGCCCCCACCGACGGAGGGCGTGAAAATCAAACTCCCTCTCCGTCGGCGGGTTTCCGAGCGTCTCAAAGACGAGCGTATTTAGGGCTATTAGCTCCCTCAGCTCCCTTTGGTCCATAAAACCGCCTCACGCGGAAGCCTCTTGCTTCCCGACCTCCCTGACCCTCTCAAGGAGCTCCTCGGTCTTGTTGTAAAGCTCAACGATAGCCTCCTCAAGTGACCTCCTCAGAGCCTCAAGCGCAGCAATCTCAACCTCAATCCTCTTGAGAGCCTCCTCGTAGGAGAGAACCGCGGATATACCCGCACCCACGCTCATAACCACCTTATCAACGTCCTCAATCTTTGCCTCAATCTGAGCGGTGCTCCCTATGGGTATGAGTATGTTCTTACCCTTACCGAGGTCTTTTAAGTTCCTAAGCGTAGCCGCGGCAGCCCTGAGGTCCGCTATGGACTGATTGATGAGAGCTATCTCAGCGCGGAGAGCCTCAATCTGAGCCATATAACCCCTCAACTCCTTATGAAGCTCTTCCATCTTTTCTTCCGCGCTTACCTTCTTTTCCTCAGCCATGGTTCCACCTCCTCAATAATATTTCCTACAATTACTAATATAAGCAAACCTGATACACAATCAATAAAATTCAAAAAGACCCGCTTCGCGGGTGATAATTAATTCCTATGAAGGTAAAGTTTGTGGGCTCATTTCGGGAAGAATTCCCACCGCCCGATTACCCGGAGGTCGTCTTCGTAGGACGCTCAAACGTAGGAAAATCCTCCCTCCTTAACATGGTCGCGGGAGCGAAGGTAGCGCGCGTGAGCAAAACACCCGGAAGAACGCGCGCGGTCAACTACTTCCTCCTGAACGACGAGGTTTACCTCGTTGACGTTCCCGGATACGGTTTTGCCCGCGTGAACAAGGAAGAGCTCCAAAAGTGGAAACAGATGATGGAAAGATACTTCAAAGAAAGAAAGGAAAACATAAAGCTCGCGTTTCTCCTCGTTGACAGCACGACCGGGTTCACACACCTTGACGAACAAATGGCGGACTGGTTTGAGTATTACGGCATACCCTACGTCGTCGTTCTAACAAAGTCGGACAAAGCGAGCCAAAGCGAGCTCTCCCGCGCGGTAGCCCAAGCAAAGAAAAGGGTGGGAGAAGGCGCTCTCCTAATCACCTCCGCCAAAGAAGGAAGAGGTAAAAAGGAGCTACTTTCCCGCATACTCTCTATATGACCCGTAAAGCGCCAAAAAGTCCTCAAGCGAAAGCTCCTCAACCCTCGCCATAGGCTCAACCCCAGCCCTTTTTATAACCTCCTCGGGGAGCTTCTTCTTCAGAGCCTTCCTCCTGTTTTGAAAAACCCGCGTCAAGAAACGCTTGTAGTCCCCGAGGTCTTCTATGTGCGCCTTTTCGTTCCGAACCAAGCGCAGGACCGCGGAGTCAACCCTCGGCGGAGGAACGAAAAAACGCGGGGGAACGCTCATCACGTAATCAACGTCGTAAAACGTCCTTACGAAAACCGAAAGCCAACCCGTGTCCTTTTTCCCTTCCAGCTTTTCCGCCACCTCCTTCTGGAGCATGTAAACCGCGAGAGGAACGCAATCCTTATGAAAAACCGTGTTCTCAACGATAAGACTCCCCACGTTGTAAGGGAGGTTCCCGACGAGCTTAAGCTCCCTCCCCAGTGAGCAAAAATCAAAATCTGTTGCGTCCGCGTTTATAACCTCAAGCCTCTCGTCCCCTATCTCCCTCAACCTCTCAACCATATCCCTGTCAAGCTCAATGACAAAAAGGCGGGAAAGAGGGCGCCTGAGGAGTTCCCTCGTCAGATTCCCCGTCCCCCCGCCTATCTCAACCACAACGTCCCCCTCCCTTATCCCGAGCGTATCCGCTATCTTCCCGAGAACACCCTCGGACACGAGGAGATGCTGACCGAAAGACTTTTTTAACCTCATACAATTAAAATACTCATATGCGGACCGCCATACTCCTCGTCTCCTGCCCCGACAGGAAGGGGCTCGTCCGCGAGATATCAGACTTTATAGCCCGAAACGACGGAAATATCGTCAACTTTGACCAGCACATAGACGAACAGACGAAGACCTTCCTCGCGCGCGTTGAGTGGGACCTTTCCTCCTTCAAGATACCCCCCTCACGCATAGAAGAAGAGTTCAAGAAAGTAGCAAAAAGGTTCGGTATGAACTTCAGACTCTCGTTTTCCGACAGCGTAAAGAACGTCGCCATATTCGTCTCGCGCCAAGAGCACTGCCTTTACGACCTCATGCACCGCTTCCACTCGGGTGAACTAAAGGGAAGGGTGGTAGCCATAATCAGCAACCACACAAACGCAAAAAAAACCGCGGACTTCTTCGGTGTCCCCTTTTACCACGTCCCCAAAAACAAGGAAAACAAAAAGGAAGCGGAAGAGAAGGAGCTTGAGATACTGAGAAAGCACAAAGCGGAGCTCGTGGTCCTCGCGAGATACATGCAGATACTGAGCCCCGATTTTGTAAAACTATACGAAAACAGAATAATAAACATACACCACTCCTTCCTGCCAGCCTTTCCGGGGGCAAAACCCTACGAGAGGGCTTTCAGAAGGGGGGTAAAAATCATAGGCGCGACCGCACACTACGTTAACGAGGAGCTTGACGCGGGACCCATAATAGAGCAGGACGTCGTTCGCGTAAGCCACAAAGACACCCTCTCGGACTTCATAAGGAAGGGAAAGGACCTTGAGAAGCTCGTCCTCGCGAGGGCGGTTCGTTGGCACCTTGAGGACAAAGTTCTCGTTTACAACCAAAAAACGGTCGTCTTTGAGGGATAATGATAAAAAGGAGGTGGAAAGATGGAGACGCTAAAGGAGTGGGACTTTAAACTCAAGCTCGTCAAAACAAAGCGCGGGGCTGTCCTTTACCTCATTGAGATTTCACCCGACCACTTCTTCATTGAACAAAACCCCCTCAAAGACAGCAAATACGGATACGCCTACAGAAAGCTGAAGGAAAAGTATCCGGAGTTTTACATGTTCTGGGAAATCAAGAACAACCGCTACACGGGAAGACTCCTCGCTGGAGCGTTCCTCACCAAGAAGGAAATGGACCAAGTGATTACGGACCTCCTCAAGAGCGACGAGTTCATGCGCTACGAGGAAATCATGGAACAAATTGAGGAATGAGCAAAAAGCAACAAAGAGCGAACGAGCGCATACGCCAGATAATAGCCCAGCACGTCACACAAAACCTCCCCCCACAGCTCGGGCTCGTGAGCATCACGCGCGTTGAGCTCACCAAGGACCTCTCTTTGGCGCGCGTTTACTTCCTCGTGATGCCCGAACAAAACGCGCAAAAGGTGAAGGAATACCTCTCGGAGCACGAAAGGGAGCTGAGGTCAAAGCTCGGGAGCCTGAGGATAAGAAGGCTCCCGAAACTCGTCTTTGAGGAGGACAAGAGCGCGAAGATAGCGAGAGAGCTCGCGGATGGAGAAATTTGACGCGGTCGTCGTCGGGGCGGGACCCGCGGGGGCGACGTGCGCCCGCCTGCTTTCCGAAAGCGGGCTAAAGGTCTTGCTCCTTGAGAAGAAGAAGCTCCCGCGCTTTAAGCTCTGCGGGGGGGCGCTTTCGGAAAGGACTATTCGCGCCCTTCCCGCGAGCGCTCACCGCCTCTTTCTCACGACGATAAGGCGGGGCGAGCTCGGACTGAAGGGCGAAAAGCTCGTATCAAAACGAAACGGGGCTCTTGCGCGCATCGTTGAGCGCTCGGAGTTTGACGCCTTTCTCGCGCGCCTCGCGCTTGATGCGGGCGCCCAGCTCGGTGAGGGGGAGAGCTTCCTCTCCTTTTCCGAGGAGGGGGGAAAGCTCGTAATCAGGACGAGTAAAAGAAGGGTTGTCTCGGACTTCCTCGTGGGAGCGGACGGGGCTTCCTCCGCGGTTGCGAGGGCTCTCGGGTTCGGGAGGAGGAAGTTCTACCGCTCGCTTGAGCTTTTCCTTCCCTACGAGTTTCCTCCGGACACGGTGAGGATAGAGCTCGGTTTTGTGAAGAGGGGCTATCTTTGGGTGTTCCCGAGCGCTTTCGGAACAGCCCTCGGTATCGCATCAACGGGTAGGGAAAACCTTTACCGCATACTTGGCTCATACGCGAGGAGGCACCTCCGCGCGGAGGAGCTCCCGAGGGCGCGCGGGTGGGTAATACCCTTTGCGGAGGGGAAGGAGGACGTCTTTTTCGGTAAAAAGAGGGTTCTCCTCGTCGGGGATGCGGGGAACTTCGTTGACCCGCTTCTTGGGGAGGGTATACTTTACGCGATGAGGAGCGCGCTCTTTGCGAGCGAAGCAATAGTAAAGAACCCTTCCGAACCTCTTTCCCTTTATACGAGGCTCGCGGAGCCCGTCGTTCGTGAGCTTACATACGCGGGGAGGATAGCCCGTCTCGCTTACAGATTTCAATCCGTCGCCTTTAAGATGGCGGGACAAAGGGCGCTTGAGAGTTATATGTCACTCCTGAGGGGTGAAAAGAGCTACGAGAGGCTCTTTTGGGAGGGTCTCCCGCTCTTTTTAAAGAGTTTGTTTTTGGGTATTGTGAGGGCTCGGGTATGAAGCTCGCTTCCGTTCAGATAAGACCCCAAAGTCCGGAGAAGAACCTAAAGAGGGTTATTTCCTTCCTTGAGAGCGTTCCGGAGCGTTCGGTCGTAGCCCTACCGGAGCTTTGGCTCACGGGTCTTGATTACGATACTATTCGCTCATACGCGGACAAAACACCTGAGGTTCTTGAGCTTCTTTCGGATATCTCCGCAAAGAGGAAACTCCTCGTGTGCGGGACACTTCCCGAGAAGACCGCGGAGGGCTTGATGAACACAGCCTTTCTTATTGACAACGGGAAGCTCATAGGGAGAAGACCCAAGATAAAGCTCTTTCCCCTCTTTGACGAGGACAGGTATTTCGTTCCGGGGCGGAAGAACGAGGTGTTTGAGACCTCTTTTGGGAAGGTCGGGGTTCTCATATGCTTTGAGCTGAGGTTTACCGACCTCGTCCTTGAGCTTCAAAGGAACAAGCCCGACATCGTCCTCGTTCCCGCGCAATGGGGCTATGCGAGGAGGAGGCATTTCTCACTTTTGTCCCAAGCGAGGGCGGTTGAGCTTCAGTCTTACCTCGTTGCTTCAAACACGTGGGGAGAGGGAAGCGGGACGCGCTTTGCGGGTCGCTCGGGTATATACTCACCTTGGGGTGAGGTTCTCGCCTACTCCGAGAAGGGGGACGCCCTCTTGGTCGCGGGGTATGACCCCCTTTACTTGAGCGAGGTGAGGAGGGCTTTACCGATTAAAATGTAGTTATGGAGCTAAAGCTCAAGCTCTACCGCTACGAGCCACAAAGCGGTCAGGAGAGCTACCAGAGCGTGAGCGTTCCCTACGAGGAGGGCATGACCTTCCTCTCCGCCCTCCAGAAGGTAAAGGAGGAGATAGACCCCACCTTGTCCTTTCGGGCTTTTTGCAGGGCTGGCATATGCGGAACGTGCGCGGTTCTCATAGACGGTTTTCCTAAGCTCGCGTGCAGGGAGCAGGTTCTCCCATACGTTCTTTCGGGGAAGGAGGTCGTGATTGAACCCCTTGATAAGTTTAAAGTAATAAAAGACCTCGTCGCGGAAGGCGACGAGGTAATTAAACGAATGAAGGAATTAAAACTTTGGGTAAAGGAGAGGGAGAAAAATATACCCATAGAGCCGAAGCTCGCGAGGGAGCTTGAGAAGTCCGCGGACTGTATTTTGTGCTTCGCTTGCCACTCGTATTGTCCCCAAGTCCTTGAGAAGGAATACGCGGGTCCCCTCCTCTTTGCGAAGATATACCGACTCTTTAAAGACCCGAGGGACGCGATGGGGAGTGAGAGACTCGGGGAGGCTCTCGCGACGAACCTCTATCACTGCCTCTCTTGCAACAAATGTAATAACGCATGCCCCAAGGAAGTTGAGCCCGCTACGCTCATAAGGGAGTTGATGCTCTCACCCGAGGGCGTATCTTAAAACTTCTTATGGGTAAGGTGAAGACGCGTTTCGTGTGCCAATCTTGCGGGTATGAGTCCGTGAGGTGGATGGGCAGGTGCCCCTCCTGCGGGGAGTGGAATACGCTCACCGAGGAGCTAAGTCTTCCCCGCTCTTCCTTTTCGCTCGTTCCGCAGGGGGAGGCGCGCGTTCTTCCCGTATCCCGCTGGGAGGAAGAAAGAAGCGACAGGATAAGCACGGGCTACGGGAGCCTTGACAACGCGCTCGGGGGCGGTCTGGTTCGGGGGCAGGTCGTCCTCATAGCGGGAGAGCCGGGGATAGGTAAGTCAACGCTCTTGCTTCAGGTCTCGGACAAGCTCGCAAAGAGCGGGAAGGTTCTCTACGTTTCGGGAGAGGAGTCGGGGACTCAGATAGCCCTCAGGGCAAAGAGGCTCGGTATAGACAGCGACTCGCTCCTCATATACCCGGAGGTGAACCTTGAGAGGATAACGGAGGTGGTAAAGAGGGAAGAGCCTTCGCTTTTGGTTCTTGACTCGGTTCAGACGGTCTTCTCGGAGAAGCTTGAGAGCTCCGCAGGCTCCGTGAGTCAGGTAAGGGAGGTAACCTACCGCATCACGGAGCTTTGCAAGGAGATGGGCATACCCGCCTTCTTGGTGGGTCAGATTACAAAGGAGGGGAGCATAGCGGGACCCAAAGTCCTTGAGCACATCGTTGATACAGTCCTTCAGTTTGAGGGTGAGAGGTTTAACTTCTACAGAATCGTTAAGGTCATTAAGAACCGCTTCGGCTCAACGGGCGAGATAGCGGTCTTCAAGATGACGGACCGCGGTCTTGAGGAGGTTCCCGAGCCTTCCGCTTTTTTCATAAGCGAAAAGGCGTCAGCGCCCGGGAGCGTCGTGTTTCCGCACACGGAGGGGAGCAAGCCCGTCCTTTTGGAGGTTCAATCACTCGTCATCCCAGCCCTCTACACAACACCCCAAAGGAGGACGCAAGGGTATGACCCCAACCGTCTTGCGCTTATCTTGGCTGTCCTTGAGAAGGAAGCGAAAATCTTCACGAGGGACGCGGACGTGTTTGTGAACGTCGCGGGGGGTATGTCCGTGAGGGAGCCCGCCGCGGACCTCGCGGTCGCGATGGCTGTCGTCTCCTCAAAGAAGGAAAAACAGATTCCCCCCGACACGGTCGTGTTCGGTGAGGTCGGGCTCGCGGGAGAAGTAAGGGCGGTTCACTTCGCGGACGTGAGGCTAAAGGAGGCTAAAAAGTTCGGCTTTAGGCGCGCGCTCGTCCCGAGCGGTGTAAAGATAGACATTGACGGAATGGACGTGATTGGGGTCTCGCACGTGAGCGAGGCGATAGAAGCCCTCTTCTGAGGGCGCGTATATTAATAACACTATGGAGATAAACACCGCGGGAAAGCACACCCTCCACGGGCTCAACTTCTACCTCTCATACTTTGACGACATAGCGAAACTCCTTCCGAGGGAGGACTACTGTTTCATCGTAGGGGGGTGGGTAAGGGACAGGATTCTCGGTGAGGAGATAGGATACAACGTTGACGTTGACTTCCTCACAACCGCGGACCCCGTTGAGCTTGCGAAGAAACTCGCGGAGAAGCTCGGGGGACACTTCTTTGTGTTTGAGAAGAAGGGCTTTCTCATAAAGAGACCCGTCGTTGCGAGCGTCGTTCTTCACCTCCCCCCATACCGCTACAGGTTTGATTTCTCACCCCTTCGGGGTAAAGACCTTGAGAAGGCTCTCGTTGAAGACCTAAAGGAGAGGGACTTTACCGCCAACGCAATGGCGGTGAGCCTTGACGACGTCCTCAGCATAGGAGCAAAGCAAACGATAGTATACGACCCGACCGGCGGGATAAAAGACCTTGAGAGGGGACTCCTGAGACCCGTATCCCTTGAAAACCTAAAGAAAGACCCGGTCCGAATACTGAGGGGATTTCGGATAGCGATAGAGAGAGACCTAAAACTCACGGAAGACTTTTACGAGTTTGTGAGGGAAAACCCCGCCCTCGTCCTGAAGTCCGCCCCGGAGCGCATAACCCACGAGCTTTTCAAGATAATGAAGGAAGACCGCTCGCACGAAGTCATCCGTGAGCTTTACCGCTACCGCGTCCTTGAGTCAATCATACCCCAGATAGGGGAGCTAAGGAAGGTAAAAGACCAAGGCGAGCATCACGTATACCCCTTGGACGAGCACACCCTCATGACGCTCAAATACCTTGAGGATATCCTGAAGAAAAAGGAGGAGTTTCTGAGCGGGGAGCTCCTTTCGGAGCTCGGGAAGCTCAGGGTTCTGGGTGAGTTTACGGACTTAGAGCTCCTCAAGTGGGGAGCCCTCCTTCACGACATAGGAAAACCCAGAACCTTCCGCATACGCGAGGGAAAGGTCACCTTCTACGAGCACGACAAGGTGGGTCAGGAAATCGTGAGCAAGATAGGAAAGAGCTTAAGATGGGGTGAGGAGGCTACGCGCTTTGTCGGGAAACTCGTTCGGCACCACCTTCGCCCCTTTTACCTGAGGGAAGCCCTGAAGAAGGGACAGCTCACAAAAAGAGGGATGGCTCGCTTTTGGAAAGACTGCGGGGACGTGGCTCCCCATCTTTTCCTGCTTTCGCTCGCGGATGCGCTCGCGAGCGGTGACGAGGAGGAAGACCTGAAGGCTCTTAAAGAAACGATAAACGAGCTTGAGCGCTTCAGAAAAGAGCTAAAAAAAAGCCCCCAAAAGCCTCTCCTTTCCGGGCACGATATCATGAAAGAGCTCGGTATAAAGCCCGGGAAGCTCGTAGGCGAGATAAAAAGAGCGCTTGAGGAGGCTCAACTTGAGGGAAGGGTAAAGACGAGGGAGGAAGCCCTTAAGTATGCGAGGGAGGTCTACGAAAAGCTCGCGAAAGTAAAATAAACCACTATGGTAAGGAGCGCGGTGATACTCGCGGGCGGAGAGGGAAAGCGCCTCAGACCCTACACCGACGAGATACCGAAGGCTCTGCTGAAGGTAGCGGGAAGGGAGCTCCTTTACCGTATAATGAAACAGCTCTCTTCCGCGGGCGTTGAGAACTTCGTCATCGTAGTGAACAAAAGGTTTAAGGAGAAGGTGGAAGAATTTCTCAAAAAGAAGGGGCTTTCCGCCCGTGTAATCCCGAACCCGCATCCGGAGCGTGAGAACGGTTATTCCCTCTGGCTCGCGAAGGATGCGCTCGGGGACGAGAGTTTCGCGGTGGTGATGTCGGACCACGTGTATGAGGACGCCTTCGTCCGGGAAGCCCTGAAGGGGGAGGGCTTAATCCTTGACAGGGAAGGCAAATACATAAACAAGGACGAGGCTACGAAGGTAAAGTGCGAAAACGGGAGGATAAAGGACATAGGAAAGGGGTTAAAAACTTACGACGGGTTTGATACGGGTTTTTTCATCCTGAGCAGGGATATATTTGACGTCGCGGAGGAGCTTCTAAAGAAGAAAGATAAGCTCACGATGAGCGAGCTTGCAAAAGCGTCACGCCTGCCCTGCACCGAGCTCTCGGGATACTTCTGGATGGACGTAGACACCCCCGAGGACGTAAAGAGGGCAAGGGTTCTTATCGTAAAGAGCGCGGTAAAGGGTGTGGGGGACGGGTTCGTGTCAAGACACCTAAACAGGAAGTTCTCAACGCGCATATCTCCTTACCTCGTTGAGCACTTTACACCCAACCAGATAACCGTCTTTACCTTTCTTTTGGGTATGCTTTCCGCACTCGTTGCATACTTCTCACCCCCCGCGGGGGGTGTTTTGCTTCAGCTCAGCTCAATGCTTGACGGTCTTGACGGCGAGGTAGCGAGGGCGCAGATGAGGACGACGAAGTTCGGGGCTTGGCTTGACTCCGTCCTTGACAGATACGTTGACTTCGCTTTCCTTTCCGCCCTCGCCTTTCACCTAAAGCCCCCGTGGGACTTTATGCCTTGGGTCTTCGGTGCGCTCTTCGGGACGCTGATGGTGAGCTACACGACAGAGCGCTACAAGGGAGCCTATTGTGAGGACGCCTACGCGGTTATAAGGGAACTGAGATACCTCCTCGGAAAGAGGGACGAGAGGATATTCCTAATCATGCTTATGACGCTCTTGGGTCTCCTGCGTGAGCTTTTCGTCCTTCTTGCTCTCATAACGAACGTGAGGGTTCTTTTGACGATTTACCTCGTTTGGAAGAGGAGGGGGAATGTCTGAGCTTCCGCGCTTTTACGCCATCACCGACAGAAGACGCTACGGGGAGGACTTCCTCGGGACCGTTGAGCGGATACTTGAGCGCGGTGTGAGGATGCTCCAGCTGAGGGAAAAAGACCTCCCCGCTGGCGAGCTATACTCGCTCGCGAAGCGGGTGAGGGAACTCACAAAACGCTACGGCGCCCTTCTGTTTATAAACGAAAGGGTTGACGTTGCGCTCGCGGTAAGAGCGGACGGGGTTCACCTCCCTGAGCGCTCCTTGCCCCCCTCCGTAGTCAAGCGCATAGCGCCCTCGCTCCTTGTGGGCTACTCCGCTCACTCACTTAAGAGCGCCCTCTTTGCCCAAAGACAGGGCGCGGACTTTATCACACTCTCCCCAATCTTCAAAACCACCTCACACCCCGAAGCAAAACCCCTCGGTCTTGAGGAGCTCAGCAGGGTATCCCGCGCGCTGGAGATACCCGTTTACGCGCTCGGGGGCGTAACGCGGGAGCGCGTGAGGGAGTGTCTTGAGCGCGCGCACGGCGTTGCGGGTATAACGCTCTTTCTGGGGGATTTCAGTGTTTGAAGTGTCTCATGTTTGTGAAGAGCATAGCGATACCGTGCTCGTCGCAGGCTCTTATTACCTCTTCGTCCCTTATTGAGCCACCCGGCTGGATTACCGCGCTTATCCCTTCCTTTGCCATTATGTCTATACTGTCCCGAAAGGGGAAGAAAGCTTCTGACGCAACCACCGCACCCTTTAGTGAAAATCCCCTTTCCTTCGCCTTTGCTATAGCGCACTTTAGGCTGTCCACGCGGGAGACGTTCCCCGTCCCTATCCCGAGCGTCATTTGGTCTTTTGCTATAACGACCGCGTTTGATTTTGCGTGCTTTACCACCTTCCAAGCAAAGACGAGGTCGTGCATCTCCCGTGCGCTCGGCTCTTTCTTTGTTACAACCTTGAGGTTTTCGTAAAGGACGGTGTCCTCGTCCTGAAGCAGGTATCCACCGCTTACCTTCTTTACGTCAAGGGAGCTTTGAAGACCGAAGACCTTTATGACCCTCAGGTTCTTCTTCTTTGACAAGACCGCGAGGGCTTCCTCGTCGTAATCGGGCGCTATAACTATCTCAAGAAAGAGGGAGGTAAGCTCTTTGGCGGTATTTGGGTCCAGTTTGTCGTTGAAGGCGACTATACCCCCGAAGGCGGAAACGGGGTCCGCGTCAAGCGCTCTTTTAAAGGCTTCTTCTGGTGTCTTTCCTACCGCTACACCGCAGGGGTTTGTGTGCTTTATTATCGCGCATACGGTGTCGTTCGGAAACTCCGACACGAGCCGAAGCGCGCTGTCCGCGTCAAGGTAGTTGTTGAAGGACATCTCTTTTCCCTGCAGGACTTGCGCCTTCGTTATGCCGAGCTCCTCAAGGGGGTTCTCGTAAAGAAATCCCCTCTGGTGGGGGTTCTCACCGTATCTCAGCTTTTTTAAGCGCTTCAGGGGAAGGGCTTCAAAGGTAAAGAGGGAGTCGTTTGAGTGGAGCCTCTTCAGGGCTCCCGCTATGAGGGCGTCGTAGTATGCGGTGAGTGAAAAGGCTTTCTGGGCGAGGTATGCCCTGTCCTCAACCGTGAGCGCCCCCTTCCTTAGTTTCTCAATGACCCAGTCGTAGTCCTCCGGGTCAACGAGGACGACAACCCTGAAGAAGTTCTTAGCACCCGCGCGTATGAGCGCGGGTCCTCCTATATCAACGAATTCCATGAGTTCCCTTTCGGGAAGTCCCTCTTTTAGCTTTTCCTCAAAGGGGTAGAGGTTAACGACGAGAACGTCTATCTTGGGAATCCCGTGCTCCTCTACCTGTCTTTTGTCTTCCTCCACCCAGTCCCTGTATAGTATCCCGCCGTGTATCTTGGGGTGAAGGCTCTTTACCCTTCCCCCGAGTATCTCGGGGAAGTTCGTGATTGAGGAAACCTCTGTTACCTTTATACCTTTTTCTTTCAGGAAACGGGCGGTTCCGCCCGTTGATATTATCTCGTATCCGAGCTCCTCAAGGGCTTTCGCGAGTTTGTGTATCCCTTCCTTGTTGTATACGGAGATGAGCGCTTTCATCTGAATCATTTTAAAATTTAAGAACTATGATTTACAAAGAGTTTATGGGTATGAAGCTTTCGGAGATGGGGGTGGGGACGTATCTGGGTGACCTTTCTCCCGAGACGAGCAAGCGCTACGAAGAGACGATAAAGCTCGCCTTCTCGCGCGGGATAAACGTCGTTGACACAGCAATAAACTACAGGTATATGCTGAGCGAGCGCGCGGTAGGAAACGCGCTGAGAGAGCTCGGGAGGGAGAAGCTTATCGTATCAACGAAGGGCGGATACATACCATACGACGCCCAAAGCGGTAAAGACCCGAGGGAATACTTTGAGGAGACATTCATACGCACGGGTCTTGTTGAGCCCTCAAGGATGACACCGAACGGTCATTATCTGGGGAGGGAGTTCATAGATTGGAGCTTTGAAACGAGTCTCAAGAACCTCCGCACCTCATACGTAGACGTTTACTTCATACACAACCCCGAGGAGCAACTCCTCTACAGGGACAAAGAGGAGTTCTACGAGACGCTCGGGGAGCTTTTTGAGCTACTTGAGAAGAAGGTAAAGGAGGGAAAGCTCAGGTATTACGGGCTTGCGACTTGGAACGCCTTTCGCCTGACCCCCGCGTCCCGACAGCACATAAGCCTCCCGCGCGTTTGGGAGATTGCCAGAAGCGTCGGGGGAGAGGGTCATCACTTTAGGTTTATACAGCTTCCTTACAACCTCGGTATGACGGAAGCCTTCAGGCTCAAAAACCAAGAGCTGGGGGGTGAGAGGCTCTCCACACTTGAGACCGCAAAAAGGCTCGGTATATACGTCTACACGAGCGCGACGCTCTATCAGGGGAACGTCATAGGGAGGGTTCACCCTAAGCTAAAGGAGTTTTTCTCAACCGAAAGCGACGTCCACACCGCCATACAGTTCGTGAGGAGCACACCGGGGGTGGGGACATACCTGATAGGTATGAGCAAGCCCGAGCACCTTGAGGAGAACGTGAAAGTCCTTGAGAGAGAACCCGTTCGGGAGGAGGAATTTTTAAAACTTTTTGAGTAACTTACGACGAGGGACGAAAAGTCCTGAGGTTTTTCAAAAAAACCGCCCCCGCAGGGGGCGGTCATTGAAGAGATAATGAGAAGTGAATGAACATCCAAACGCTCATAAACAGGATAAAGAGCGCGGACGCGCACGCACAGCGCTTTTTGAAGATGTTTGAGATAAGGCAGGAGGGGGGTAAGTTCCTCTTCATAGCGCCGGGTCCCGATTACAGGGAGTGGCTTGAGACGCTCGTTCGGAACTTCCTTGAGGAGGAGCTGAGGGGTCTTATAGAGGTAAGGGAGAGAAAACAGGAGCGGGCGGGGGGAGAGCTTCTGAACCCCCGCTACAGGCTTGAGAACTTTATCGTCGGAGAGGGGAACCGACTCGCGTATAGGGTAGTCCTTGAGGCTCTTGAAAGACCGGGGGAGCTATACAACCCTGTTTTTGTATACGGCTCGGTGGGGACGGGAAAGACGCACCTCCTCCAGGCGGTGGGAAACGAAGCGAGAAAGAGGGGCTTGAGGGTTATATACACGTCCGCGGGGGACTTTGCGAGTGAGATGGTGAGTTATCTGAGGGAGGGAAGGATAAACGAGTTCAGGGAGAAGTATAAAAGGGTGGATATGCTCCTGATTGACGACGTTCAGTTTCTTGCTGGGAAGGAGAGGACGCAGATAGAGTTTTTCAACATCTTCAACACGCTCTACCTGAGGGAGTCTCAGGTTATACTCGCATCGGACCGCCACCCGAGGGAGCTTGAGGACGTCTCCGACAGGCTTATCAGCAGGTTTGAGGGAGGGGTTCTCGTTGAGATTGAACTGGACGAAAAGACGAAGCTGAGGATAATAAAGGAAAAGCTGAAGGAGAACGATATACCCCCGAGGGAGGAATACGTAGAGCTTTTGATGGGTGCGAGGAACGTTCGGGAAATAGAGGGTAAGGTAAAGCTCATAAAGCTGAAAGCGCCCCAACCCCGCGAAAGGAAGAGAAAGGGGACGCTTGAGAAGATACTTGAGTTCGTTGCCCTATACTACGCCCTTTCACCGGAGGAACTCCTTTCGGACAAGCGGACGCGTCGCGTAAGCGAGGCAAAGCAGATAGCTATGTATCTTTGCAGGAAGCTCTCCTCCGCGAGCCTCATAGAGATAGCGAGGTTCTTCAGGAAGAAAGACCACACGACCGTGATACACGCCATAAGGAAGGTAGAAGAAAGGAAGAAGAAAGACCGTAAATTCGGTCATCTCGTTAGCTTTCTTGAGAAGCAGGCGAACGCGAAGCTGTGAGCGTGAGCATAAAATAAGGAAACCGAGGGCATAAACTTAATAAGATGACCGCGCTAAAGACGAAACCCTACTACTCCCTGAAGGACTACTTCGCGGAGCGCTACGGCAGACCCGTTCGGAAACTCACCGTAGCCCTCCCCTTCACGTGCCCTAACCGCGACGGGACGAAGGGCAGGGGAGGGTGCACGTATTGCTACGACGGCTCAAAGCCCTCGCGCCTTGACGCGCGCATCTCCCTGCGAGAGCAGATAAGCGCGGGCATCGCGCGCATAAAACAGCGCTACCCCGACGCTTACGTCTTTGTTTACTTCCAGTCCTACACAAACACATACGCGGACACAAAAAGGCTAAAGGAGCTTTACGACACCGTCCTTGAGTTTGAGGAGGTCGTTGGGCTTGATGTGGGAACGAGACCCGATTGCGTCCCGGAG
>JAADEK010000061.1 GCA_013153455.1 Aquificota bacterium | reverse complement strand
CTTGCAAAGGCTTGAGTGAGTCTCGTCATGACACACACCTCCTTAAAATTTTTTGGACTAATAGTATAACAAAAAATCATCTTAATGTGCAAGTTTTTCTCACTTTACAACGGTAAGGTATAGGGTCATGTTGCCCTTTTTTACTTTATAGCGCGTGAGTTTTAACTTCGGTCTTATTTGCCTTGGAATCTTGTTGTATACTTCCGAGTTCTTAAGAGCATCAAGGACGCTGAGGCGCAGGTATTCTCCCTCCCTCTTTATCCTTTCGTCCTTTAGAAGTTCATCAAGGTCACCGGAGCTGATGAGCCTTAGGTATACGCCGAAATCCGTAAGCTCATCTTTTCTGTCGTTGTATACCTTTGAACTTTCCTCTTTTGCCCTTACTTCATAGCTTTTAGGAAAAAAGAGGATTTTCTTCTTTCCCCTTATGATTACCAAGCTGTCCGAGAAGGAAAACTCAAGCGAGGGGAAAGCTTTTTTAAACTCTGCGGGACTCAGTTCAATTCCCACCTCGTTATCAATCAGGTTCCCGAAGTGCAGGAGGTCTTCTATGAATATCCCCATAACTTAATCTTTATACACGAGCTTACCCTCTTTTATGGTATAAATCACCTTTCCTTTAAGTGTTTTACCCCAGAGGGGTGTGTTTTTACTCTTTGAGAGGTTTGTTTCTTCGTTCAAGACCCACTCCTTGTTTGGGTCAAAAATCGTTATATCCGCGGGGCTGTTTTCCTTCAGGGTTCCGAAGGGTAGTTTTAGGAGCCTTGCGGGGTTTGTGCTCATCAGCTCAACGACCTTTCTAAGGTTCAGTACACCTTCCCTGTAGAGTTCAAGCGCACAAGAAAGAGCTGTCTGTAGACCAATCATTCCGGGCGGGGAGAGTTCAATAAGTCCTTTCTCAAAAGGGGCATGGGGTGCGTGGTCGGTCGCAAAGCAGTCTATAGTCCCGTCAAGGAGGGCGGAGATAAGCGCCTTTCTGTCTTTTTCGGTTCTGAGCGGGGGGTTGACCTTTGCGTTTGCTCCGCTCCTGAGGAGTTCTTCCTCCGTAAAGAGGAGGTGGTGGGGGTTTACCTCCGCGCTGACGGGTGCACCTTTTTCTTTGAAATAACGGATTATTTCAACGCTCAGCTCGGTGCTGACGTGCTGGATATGAAGTGAGCCTCCCGTTCTGAGGGAGAGGATACAGTCCCGGGCTACCTGAATCTCCTCCGCTTCCGGAGGGCGCTCGGAAAGACCTATAAGGGCGGAGAGTTTACCTTCGTTTACCGCGCCGTATGCGAGCGTGTCGTCCTCGCAGTGGTTCATCACAAGCGTCCCGAGCTGTGAGCAAAGCTCAAGCGCCCTCCTCATCACGTTTGCGCTCATAACGGGACTCCCGTCGTCGGTAAAGGCTACACACCCCGCGGACTTGAGCGCGTAAAAGTCCGAAAGCTCTTCCCCCTTTCTTCCTTTTGTTATCGTCCCTGCGGGGAGAACCCTGCAAAGCCCTATATCCTTTGATTTCTTTAAGACGTAGTGAACGGTGCTCGGGTTATCAAGCGGTGGGGAGGTGTTCGGCATACAAACGATTGTTGTAAAGCCACCCGCTACCGCGCATTTACTTCCGCTTTCTATGTCCTCCTTGTGCGTCTGACCGGGGTCTCTCAGGTGGACGTGGGGGTCTACAAAGCCGGGGGATACGACCAAGCCCTTCGCGTCTATCACTTGAGCCTCGGGAGCGAAGATGTTTTTATCTATTTTCTTTATCACCCCGTTCTCAACGAGGATGTCGTAGTTGCCCTCAAGGTTCTGGGAGGGGTCAACGAGGTATCCGTTTTTTACGATTAGTTTCAGCATCTTTTATACAATAAAATTTTATGAGAAAAGTATTGTCAGCGGTTCTGCTTACCCTTGCCCTGTCCTTCGGTATGTCCGAGCCGACGGGAGCACCTCCCGAGGTAAAACACATAGCCCTCGTAGTTATAGACAGGGAGGGAAAGGAGCATCACCTGAAGAGTCCAACGTGCGAGGGTCTCTCTTACATAAAGGTGAAAAAGGGAGAGGTTGAGTATTCTATATCCCTTACGAACGTCAGAGAGATAGAGGTTTTAAGGATTTCGGGTGATACCGCAATCGTCAGGATAAAGCTTGAGAACGGGAAGGAGGACGTTTTTGAGATGCCCGCTCACGCGTTTTGCACAGCTCTCTCGGACGTGGGCAACGCTTCTTTCAGGATTGAGGACGTGAAGAAAATCGTCTTTCGTAAGGAGGAAAGATGAGGGCGTTTAAATTTATACCCCTCCTCGCTTTTATGTTCTTCGTCGGTTTTTTACTCGGTCAAAACGCGGGAGAGGAGAAGGACGAGGATAAATACTTTTACTTAAAGCTTTTCTCGCAAGCTCTTAAGATAATTGAGACCCATTACGTTGAGCCTGTTTCCATAAAGAAACTCATATACGGAGCCATAGACGGTATGGTCTCGTCCTTAGACCCGTTTTCGGACTTCTTTACACCCGACCAATACAAGGAGTTTATGTCCGAAACTGAGGGAGAGTTCGGGGGTATAGGTATAGAGATAACGATGGAAAACGGGAGACCTGTCGTCGTCGCACCCATAGAGGGGACTCCCGCGTGGAAGGCTGGGCTCCGTCCCGGGGATATCATCATAGCTATAGACGGGGAGGATACGTTTAACATGTCTCTTATAGACGTCGTAAAGAAGATAAGGGGAAAGCCCGGAACGAAGGTAAAGCTTACAATCCTGAGAAGGGGTGAGGGTAAACCTATAGAGGTCGTAATCACGCGCGCGCTCATACGCGTCCCGAGCGTCAAGTTTGTCAACTACGAGGGTATAGGATACATAAAGATTTCACAGTTTACGTCGGGAACCGCGAGGAATCTTGAGAAGGCTATAAAAGAGCTTGAAAAGCAAGGTGTTTACGGCTTTATCATAGACCTAAGAAATAATCCGGGGGGACTGCTTTCGGAAGCTGTTTCCGTAAGCGACCTCTTTATACCCAAGGGTAAACTCATCGTATACACGAAGGGAAGAAGGGGAGAGCTTCACCGCTACTTTGCGGAGAGGGATGCGATAACGATGAACCTCCCTATAGTTCTGCTCGTGAACAAGGGTTCCGCGAGCGCGTCGGAGATAGTAGCGGGTGCTCTTCAGGACTACCGCATAGCCACGCTCGTTGGTGAGAAGACATTCGGTAAGGCTTCCGTTCAGAACATCATACCCCTTGAGGACGGCTCCGCCATAAAACTAACGGTGGCTTACTACTACACCCCGAAGGGAAGGCTCATACACAAGAAGGGTATAGAGCCCGATGTAAAGGTTGAGATGGACGAAAAGACGTGGAACAAACTCTTTGAGACTATAAGGAAGCTTCGCTTTGAGGGACATACGGAAAAGGTTATACTCCTGCCCGATATAGACGTTCAGCTCAAGAAGGCTATAGAGATATTAAAGGAGAAGGCTGGTCTGAAGAAGGCGGCATGATAACGCTCGCGGTTGAGACCTCGTGCGATGAGACCGCTCTTGCCCTTTACGACACCGAGAGGGGTGTTATAGGGGATATAGTTCTTTCACAAGCGGTTCTTCACGCCCCCTTCGGGGGCGTCGTTCCCGAACTTTCCGCGAGGGAACACACAAAAAACATAATACCGCTTCTTGACAGACTGCTGTCCGAAACCGGTTTCAAGCTTGAGGACGTTGATTTTATCTCCTTTACGCTCACACCGGGATTGATTTTGTCGCTCGTTGTCGGCGTAGCGTTTGCTAAGTCTATAGCATACGCATACAGAAAGCCCCTCGTTCCCGTTCACCACCTTGAGGGACACATATACTCGGTTTTCCTTGAGAAAAGGGTTGAGTATCCTTTTTTGGCTTTGATAGTTTCGGGAGGGCACACGGATTTTTATCTCGTTAGGGACTTCGGGAGGTATGAGTTCCTCGGCGGAACGCTTGATGATGCGGTGGGCGAAGCTTACGATAAGGTGGCAAAGATGCTCGGTCTCGGGTATCCGGGGGGTCCGAAGATAGACAGGCTCGCGAGGGAGGGAGAGAGACTTTACGAACTTCCAAAGCCTTTGATTTCGGAAGATAATCTAAACGTGTCTTTCAGCGGTCTTAAGACCGCGGTCATGAACCTTCTGAGGAAGGAAAGGGGAGCGAGGAAGGAAGACGTTGCGCGCTCCTTTCAGGAAACCGCGGTTGAGATTCTGCTAAGGAAAGCTCTTTTGGGTATTGAGAAAACGGGGGTAAGAAGGCTCGTCGTCGTGGGCGGTGTTTCCGCAAACTCGCGCCTGAGGGAGGTCTTCCGTGAGGCTTCCGAAAAAGAGGGTTTTGAGCTTTACATACCGAGCCCGAAGCTTTCCACGGATAACGCGGTTATGATAGCTTACGCGGGTGCGGAGCGCTACAAAAGAGGTGTTGTTGCTCCCGAGGACATAAATCCGCAACCGAACATCCCCCTTGAGGTCTTCGGGAGGCTGTTTACGTGAGGAAACGGATTGATATTTCGGAAAAATGTATTAAAATAAAATTTCTGAACGGGCTGTAGCTCAACTGGATAGAGCGCGGGACTACGGATCCCGAGGTTGCGGGTTCGACTCCCGCCAGCCCGGCCATACTACCAGGGCTGCTAGCTCAATCGGCAGAGCGGCGGACTCTTAATCCGCAGGTTCCGGGTTCGAGTCCCGGGCAGCCCACCACTTTATCTTTAAGAACCGTGGATAAAAA
>JAADEK010000124.1 GCA_013153455.1 Aquificota bacterium | reverse complement strand
AGCGCGGAAGTAGCTTCTTCCCTCGTGGTTCTCTTTTCCCTTATAGTCCTCTTCCTCACGGGCGCCTATATATTTAAGGAAATCGTCAGGGTTTTTCTAATCCTTACGGGATACGCGAGCGGGGACATCCCGAGTTTCGGGGAGCTTTTTTCACGCCTATACACGGGAATGCTTAAACTCCTCATACCGCTCTTTTTGGTCTCCCTCGGTGTTGCGGTTCTCGCACACGTCGCTCAGTTCGGCTTCATCTTCACCCTAAAACCCCTCTCTTTTAAGCTTGAGCGTATAAACCCCTTTGAGGGTATAAAGAGACTCTTTTCCGTCGGGACACTCTTTGAGATGGCAAAGAGCACCCTGAAGGCTCTCCTCCTGATAGGGGTCGCCCTTTTCCTCGTTTCGGGGAGTATTGACTTCTTCGTCTCTTCCCCGCTTAGCCCTCCCGAGAGGGTTTTGGTTGAGTTTCTTAAAAAGAGCGCGGGGGTTCTCATAGCCCTCGGAGCTGTAGCCTTTCTTATCTCACTCGTTGATTACGCCTTCAGGCGTTGGCAGTATGAGAGGAAGATTATGATGTCAAGGAGGGAGCTAAAAGAGGAATACAAACAGCTTGAGGGGCACCCGGAGGTAAAGGGGAGGCTGAGGGCTCGTATGCGCGAGCTTGCAAGAAGCAGGATGATGGCGGAAGTCCCGAAGGCGAGCGTCATAATCACAAACCCCACCCACATAGCGATAGCCCTAAGATACGACCCTAAGAAGGACAGGGCACCCGTTGTGGTTGCGAAGGGAAAGGGACGCGTGGCGGAAAAGATTGTTGAGATAGGAAGGGCGCACGGTGTGCCCGTAGTCAGGAAGCCCGAGCTCGCAAGGGCGCTTTACCCCGCGGTAGAGGTAGGAAAGGAGATTTCACCCAAGTTCTACAAAGCGGTTGCGGAGGTTATAGCTTACGTAATGTTCAAAAGGAAGAAGCTCTACGCCTGAAGGAAATCATCCACCCTCTTTGCGGTTTTCCTTGACGCCCGTATGCGGTCCGGGGCGGATATCCCGCCGAGCCAATTTCCCGCGAGGAAGAGCCCGGGGTGTTCCTCTTCAAGCTCGCGCGAAAGCTCCAAAAACCTCCCGTGCCCGAGGTTATACTGGGGTATAGCCCTCTTGTGTTTCGTGATATCAAGAATCAAAATCTCCGAAAGGGGGAAGACCTTCCTCAGTTCCTCCTCAACGATTTTACTTATTTGCTCCTCACCGAGCTCAACGACGTCCCTGTCAGTCGCACCCCCGAGAAACACCGAAAGGAGTTCCCACCCCTCCGGTGCCCTGCCCGGGAAGAGCTTTGACATAAACATAGCCCCGAGTATCCTGAGACCCTCGCCCCGCGGGACGAGGAAACCGAAACCCTCGGGAATATCTCCCTTTACACCCACGTTCACCACAACGACCGGGGGGTAATCCACGCTTTCAAGTATCTCGCTCGCGCTGAAGGATAGGTCTTTCAGGAGGTATGAGGAGGTGTAGGCGGGTGTTGTTATTACCACGCTCCTTGACTCCTCTTTCCCCCCTCGGGCGTCAACCTTGAAGCGCTCCCCGTGCCTGCGTATCCTCAAAACGACGCTCTCCGTCTTCGGTTCCGTGCGCTCCGAAAGAGCCTCTATCAGCTCCGAAAGACCTCCCCGAAAGGAAACGAGCTTTCCCCTCGGGAAAAAACGCCTCTCCTTCAGGAAAGCCCTGATAAGACTTCCGTATCTCCTTTGAAGCTCGTAGAGTTTGGGTGTCGCGTATTTGAGGGAGAGCTTCTCCGGGTCACCAGCCCACACACCCGAAAGGAAGGGCGCGACTACGTATCTCAGGAACTCCTCCCCGAAGTGTTTCCTTACAAACCGCCCTACCGATACCTCCTCTTCTTCGGGCTTTTGGAAAAGGTCTTTCAGTATACTGAGCTTTCCCTTGATGGAAAGCAAGGGTGAAAGGAGGAAGCGAGGGGGTGAGGAGGGGAGCTCAACGAGCTTCCCTCCTTTGTATATGAAGCGTCTCTTTGAAACGGGAGAAGCCTCAAGGGGCTCAAGTCCGAGCTCTTTAAAAAAGGAGAGGATTTCCTCGTCCGCGAGTATCGTCTGGGGACCTCTCTCAAAGAGAAAGCCCTCCCTTTTTACACTCTCAACGCTTCCCCCCGCCCTTTGCTCCTTTTCGTATAGGACGACGTCGTAGCCCCTCTTTTTTAGTTCGTACGCTACGGAAAGTCCCCCTATGCCCGCTCCCACGACGAGAACATCACGCATACAAACATTTTAAAATTCTCTTAAATGGAAATACATTTAATGGGCTCGGACCAGCGCGTTGTGAGGTGCGCACGCGTCTCGTTCGCAAGGGACGAAAAGACGGACGAGCTGAGGGACAAGCGTCTCATCAGGTATCTCTTTTCGCACAAACACGCCTCCCCCTTTGAGCACAACGTGATAGCATACCGCGCGGATAAGGACGAGTGGCTCTCCCTCATCTCACAGATAGACAACCCCTCCGTTCAGGTCTACTACTCGGGCGGTTATATCTTCCTGAACCTCAGGAACGCGGTAAACGTGTGGGAAAAACTCCCCGATGAGGTAAGGAAAAAGTTAAAAGAGCGCTTTCCCACAACACACCTCATCGTGGAAAGAAGGGGAAGGGTCAGCGACGAGGAACTATTCGGGGTCCCCTACACGCGGGACGCGTCTTTCGTGAAGGAGAAGCTTGAGACCTCTTCGGGTTGGGTTGGTCTCGTTGATAAGCTTGAGCTCGGGACGGATATGGATTACTACACATTCGTCGTTGAGTGTCCGCTGTTCGTCGCACGCCAGTGGATGCGCCACCGCTTTGGTTCATACAACGAGGTCTCAAAGAGATACGTAGGAACGGAATTCCTTGAGTTTTACATCCCGCCCTATATAAGAAAGCAGGCGAAGACCAACAAACAGGCGTCCGTTGATGAACCGATAACGAACAGCAAAGAGCTCTTGTCCCGCGTAAAAGAGCTAATCTCAAACGCGGTAGAGCTCTACGAGGAGATAATAAACAGCGGAGGGGCTAAGGAGCTCGCGAGGGGTGTCCTTCCCCAGTTTATGAAAACACGTTTCTACTGGACCGTCCCCCGTATATCGCTTGACAACTTCATAACCTTGAGGACGCACGAGGGAGCCCAAAAAGAGATAAGGGAATTTGCCCTGCGCATAAAGGAGATGGTCGGATACAGGGGAACGGATAAAAAGAACCTTCTTTAAGTCTTTGCGACTATGAGCTTCTCCTTTTCGTCTATGTCAAAAACCTTACCCAAGAAAAGCTCGCATACCCACACGTTCGTAAGGAGGTGTCCCGTAAAAGCGGGGACGCGTATAGCTCCCCCCGAAAGGGCGAGAAGCGGTATAAGGTGGTCCGCGAGGTGTCTATCCACGCAAGCACCGCTCCTTACGTCCTCGTCAAGCTTTTTCACCGCCTCCGCACCCACAATCTCCGAAAGTTTTCCCTTCTTCCCGAGGTTATCCGCCCCGATGATATTACCCTCAGAGTCCTGAACCCATACCGTCAAACTCGTCCCTATTGAGCTCGCGTTCGCGTATTGCCTGTAGACCTCGGGCTCAGGATACCCGAGGCTCAAAAGCGCATCCCTTGCCCCCTTTGCTTGCCTTTCCGCGACCTTCCTCGGACGGAGCTCCTCGTGAGCTACCGAAAAGACGTGAACCCTTTCTATATTCCCCCGTTTCGTCTTATAAAGAGAGAGTCGCCCGCGGAGGTATTGTCTTACCTCACTCGGCTCAAGTTCCCTGCTCAGCTCGGTTTTCGCGGTTAGCTGAACTATACCCCCTCCGGATGGGTAAAAGCCCCTCTTTAGAACCTCAAGCTTTAGGGTTTTTACCGCGGGAAGCAGGTGAGGGAGAAACACAAACCTAACCCAGTCAATCGTCGGGCTTTTTGGAACATCCGTTCCCCCAATTATGCGAAGCACAAGCTCCCCCGGAACAAACAAAGAAAGCGGGAGAAGTGTTTGAAGGAAAAGGGGTATTGAGCCCGCGGTATCAAAGTTCACCTCGTATTGACCGGGTCTTAGGGTCCTTGGCACGTATTCAAGTTCGGTTGAGCCGAGCTCATCCCCCTTTACCTTAGCCTTTGCGAGTCTCTTTAAGAGTTTTACGATGTTGAGGTGCTGGCGTTTCAGACCGGGCTTTTCCCTCCCCGCCCTTATGTTGTATATACGAACGGGAACCTTCAGGACGGTGCTCAGGAAAAGGGCTGTCCTTACTATCTGACCTCCGCCCTCTCCGTGAGAGCCGTCTATCTCAAGAAACTCACCCATCTCTCACAGGTATTTACCCTCTCCTCTCAGTATCACGAGAATCTCGTTTCCCCGCCTTTGCGTGCTGACCACCTTGTAGTCGTAAAAATTTATCTTATCAATCTCATCAAGGGAAAGCCCCCTTTCTGCTATATACCTGAGGGTGTATGCCCTGTGGGGCATCGGGTTTACGACCCTTTTGTCTCCCTTAAAGAAATCAAACCTAACGACGGTAGCGCTCTCGGGATAGGTAAGTGTCTGCCTTTGGTCCTTTGTCAAAAAGTCGTATACGATAGCTCCCGAGAGGAGTTTCTCACTTAGGTTTTTAAGATTTTCCTTCCAGAACGCTTTCAGCGTTTTTTCGCCTATACGGTCTGCGAACGTGACGCTGTAGCGAAATATCAAATCCGAGGGCTTCAGCGCGCCGAACATCGGCGATA
>JAADEK010000113.1 GCA_013153455.1 Aquificota bacterium | reverse complement strand
TCAAGGACACCCGAGAGTTTAATAGGCTCAAGGGAGAAATTACTGAGCGTCCCCCTCCCGACCGCTTGGCTGAAGGAAAGGAGCGGGCGCCCGAGGAGCAAAACAGAAAGTCCCCCGAAGTTCAGGCTAATTTCATGTGAGCTTTTCTTGAGCGAAAGTCCGCGAAAGTCAAGCGCAAGCCTCTTTCCGCGCTTCCTCAGCGGAAGGACGCTCAAAGAAAGCTCATCACCGCGCGCTTTTGCGCTTCCCCTGATGGTGAGCTCCTCCGAAAGGAGGGAAAAGCTCAAGAGGTAGGAAGCCTCAAGCGCGCCCTCTTTTATCTTCCCGCTCGCCCTTAGTTTTGTTTCCTTTTCCCTATAGGAGACGAGGAAGTCCCCGTTTTTTTCTTTCGGTTCGTAGTTCAGGCGGACGAGGGCGTTTTGTGAGCGTCCGCGGAGTGTGAGCTTGTCGTTCTTCAGCTTCAGTCTGTATACGAAGTCCTTGAGGTTGACTTTTCCCAAGAGTTCCGCGTCCGCTATACCGCTTGCGCTCAGCTCAAGCTCTTTTTCCTTTCTCAGGCGCAGGTTCAGCTCCCCTTTTGCGTTTACGCGCTCCGAGCGAAGTGATACGCCCCCGAGCGACGCCCTCGCGCTTATCTTTCCTTCTTTTAGTCTCAGTTCACCCCTCCCGCGTTTTACGAGCAGGGTCGCTTTTTGGGAGCGTGCGAGGAAATCAGAAAGGACGAAGCGCGCCCTTAGGTCTTCGGGTGTTCCTTCAATGAGTGCCCGTGAGCGCCCCGCGCTTAGCTCAAGTTTTAGGTGTTTGTCAAGGAGTGTGAGCTTTCCTCGGAGGGTGTGCGTGAGGAAACCGAAAACCGTTGGTTTTTGTATTGTGAAGTCCGCGGTGAGCTTTAGTTTTTCTTCTTTGCTCAGGTTTGCATGAGCGTCCACTACACCGCTCACGCGGGGAAGGGCGAGCCTGAAGTCCTCAAGTATGAGCTCTCCTTTTGCGGTGTTTTTGTTTAGCTTGAGAAAGCCCCAGAGTTTTCCTCTGTTTTCAAGGAAGAAGTGTATATCACCGCGTTTTTTCTTTAGTATGTAGAGGAGCTGGGCTTCTCCTTTTAGTTCTTCCTTTCCGAGTTTTATGCGTTCGCTTTTTGTTATGAGCTCAAGGCGGGAGAGTTTTAGGTTGTAGCTCCCTTCTCCTTGGGTGAGCGCGTTTATGTCCGTATTCACGCGAAGCGTCTTTTTATCTATTATTAGATTTTTGAAGTTAAAGGTTATGGTGTTTCCTTTTAGGTTTACGTTTGCGAGCGCTCCTTCCTCGCTCGTGAGGCTGGCTTTTACGTTTATGCCTTTCCCTATGTGTATCTTCCCGCTGAAGTTTCCGATTATTTGCCCGTAGTCCCTTTCCCCTACGCGTATGTTTTTTATCTTGAGCTCGTCGCCGTGGATGAAAAGCTCGGGGAGTTTTCCTTTTATCTTCGCTTTTGCGTTTAGGGTTTCAATCGTTAGGTTCTTCGTCCTTACGGGGGGTATTCGGAGGAGGAGCTTCAGGTTTACGTTTTGTTGTTTTATTTGACCTCCCGCTTGGGCGAAAAAGCGCTCCGAGCGGAGCTTTAAGTCTTCTACGTTTATCGTTCCGCGGTCTATGCGGGCTTTTATTTCCCCCTCTACTTTTAGTTTTTTAAGGTCTTGGTATGTAAAGAGGACGGTGAGTTTTTTGTCCTTTACGCGGGCTTCCTTCAGATAGATGCGGTGCCCTCCTTTTGGGTTTACGAGGAATATGTTTACGTTAAATGCGCTCGCATCCGGCAAGAAGGGGGGTGTTTTTATCTCGGGAGGTGTTTTTTTTTAGTGGGGGGTTTTGTTGACGCGACGATTACCCAAGCGTCTTGGAGCTTGAGGGGGTAGAGTTTCAGGCTCTTTACGTAGAGGTATACGTTTCTTCCGGAGATGTTCGGGAGAAAGAGTGTGAAGTCCTCAAGGAGGGCGTCCTTCGGGCGGGGTTTTGCGCTTATGTATACGCCTTTTTCTTTTAGTTCCCGGTAGATTAGGGCGGTTGAGAGGAGGAAAAGGGTGAGGAGGAGGAAAAGGAGGCGCATTTGTTTTTTATTCTACCCCCATCATCTTTAGGTATAGCTTTATCTTGTGGAGGAGTTCCGCGGGGTTCTTTATGGGATACTCCAGTTTTTCCACGATTTCCTCCGCGGGTATCCCCTTTATTACGACTCCCTTTACCTTTTCCTTTAGTTCTTCGGGTGATTTTACGGGGAAGTGTGTGCCTTTTATGCGTTTGAGCAGGAGGTAAGCCCAAGGGACTTCAAGGGCTTGGGCTGCCATCGTGCAGAAGGCGAGGAATATCTTCGGCTCTTCTCCTTCTTTAATCTTCTTGTAGGCTATCTTAGCTATCCCTCCCGCTATGTGAACCCTGAGTTCCTTCTTTTCTTCCTTCGTAAGTTCGTCCATGTGCTGTATCTTGTAGAGGGCAAGCTCTGGGTCCGCGCGGAGGATGTTCCTTACGGTTTGGCGCGATATGCCGAGGAACTCCGCTATCTCCTCCTCCGTTTTCATGAACTCTTCCCTGAGGACTATCACAAATGAAGCCCTTGCGAGCGACGGGAGCCACGTGAGCGTTCTGTATTCCGCGAGCTTCTGAAGACCCCCGAGAAGGTCAATAGCTTTGAGAAATACCCGGGTGACTATCTCCTCAACGTCCACCTCAATGGGTTTGACCTCAACGACCATCTTCACCACCTCCTTTTTTAGTCTCTTTTAATTTATGTATTTCTCCTGTAAAGAGCCCTTCCTTCTTCACGTATTCAATGAGTTCGTTGTATACTTCGTCACCCGAGAGTGTATCCGCGTTCCCGAGTATGATGAGTTTTCGCTTGGGGCGCGTGATTGCGACGTTTAGTCGCCTGTAGTCTTTTAAGAAACCTATATCTTTTTTTGGGTTTGAGCGGACGAGTGAGAGGACTATGACCTCCTTCTCCCTTCCCTGAAAGCCGTCAACGGTTTTTATCTCAACCCCTTTGTCCTTAAGCTTTTCCTCAAGGAGGCGAACTTGCTCGTCGTAGGGCGATATCACGCCTATATCCGAGGGGGAAAGACCGAGCTTGAGAAGTTCCTCAACGATTCTTTTCGCGAGCTTTGCTTCCTCCTCGTTGTAATACGAGGGGCTGTCCTTTCTCCTCTTTTCTTCCCCTTTTACGTCAACGAAGACGACGACGTTCTGGGGCTCAAGTATGGGAAGGAGTTCCTTGTGGACTTCTTTTAATTTTTCGGGGTTTATTATGTCGCGGAGTGTGATGTTTTCAACCGAGGGGTGTGCGACGAGCTTCCCCCCGTAGAACTTTTTACTCGGGAAGTCCATTATCTTTTTGTTCATCCTGTATTGGACGCGTAGCATCTCGTAGATGTCCTCACCGTAGAGTTCAAGGAGGCGCTCAAAGAGTGTGTAGCTCAGCTCCTCCTGTGCTTCTTGGCTCAAAACGGTGGGGGGGAGTTGTTTGTGGTCTCCCGCCATTATAACGCGTTTTGCCTTTGTTATGGGAATCAGGCAGGAAGGCTCAACCGCTTGTGTCGCCTCATCAACGACCGCGACGTCAAAGCTCATACCCTCAAGGACTTCGCTCCCCGCGCTTGAGTTCGTCGTGCAGACGACCTGAGCGCGCGAGAGTATCTTACCAATCGCTTTTCTTTCTTCCTCCTTCGCCTTTTGGTAAAGCTCGTTTATCTTGTGCTGGAGCTTTATCCACTTTGCCATACTTCTTATGAGCTTGGGTGAGAGTCCTCTGACGGGTGTTCCGGTTTTTGCGTGTTTTAGTATTTCTTCGTCCGAAAGACCGCGCCTGTAGCGCGGTTCGGGTTTTACATACCTGCTTTGCTCTTCTTTTAGTTTTTCTATCTCCTCGTAAATCTTCTTAGCCTTTTGGAACTCCGGCTCGTGCTCAAGGAGGTGGTCAAGTGTGTGTTTGCGTATACTCTCAAGGACCCTAACGGGGTTCCCTACCCTTACCGCCTTTATGCCTTTCTTTGTAAGTCGTTCAACGAGGTTATCAACCGCGACGTTTGAGTCCGCGGTTGCAAGTATCTTCTTTCCTTGCTTTGCGAGCGTAGCGATGCATTCGGTTAGCGTCGTGGTTTTGCCCGTTCCGGGGGGTCCGTGAATCAGGAAGAACTTATCAGACTTTATAGCCCTCTCTATAGCCCTCTTCTGATACTCGTTCAGCTCGCTCATCATCCCAGTTTAACAGAGTTCTTGAGCTGTTTTACCTCCTCTTGGCTCAATTCCCTCCACTCGCCCTGTGAGAGGTTCTCGTCCAGTTTCAAGGGACCTATCCTCGTTCGCTTGAGAGAAATGACATTTCTGCCTATCGCTTTGAAGAGGCGCTTTACTATGTGATGCCTTCCCTCCCTCAGGGTTATCCTCACGCGCGCTCTTCCTTCTCGCTTTAGTCCCGCTATATCCGCGGGTTTTCCGTCGGGTTTGACCTCCCTCAGGCGCTCAAGTTCCTCGGGCGTTACGTCCTCATCAAGGAGAACCTCGTATTCCTTTTCAACCTTCCAGCGGGGGTGTGCGAGCCTGTGCGCGAGTAGCCCATCGTCGGTGATGAGTAAAAGCCCCTCCGCGTCCGCGTCAAGCCGACCGACCGAAAAGAGTTTCCTGCCCGAATAGTGCTCACCGAGAAGCTCAAGGAATGAGGGATACTTTGCGTCCCTCTCCGTCGTTGATAGATAACCCTTCGGCTTGTAGAGCATGATGTAGACGTT
>JAADEK010000079.1 GCA_013153455.1 Aquificota bacterium | reverse complement strand
TGCTCGTTATCGCGAGACCGAACACCGCCCCTGCGAGGAGCAATCCTTTTTTCATACCAGCACCTCCCTTTTTGGCTTTTTGGGCTGAGATTAATTATAGAGCTTTTATTTCAACTTTGTCAAGTTTTTTATCCTATTTTATCTTATTTTCAATTTTACACAATCCGCTTTCTTCGGGCGCTTCGTGTTTGCAAAAATGCAAAGAACAAGGATTAAAATAGAGGTAGGAAATGAAAAGGATTTTATACAACTTATTGGAAAATGACCGCTCCTTTTACTTTTACATATATAACACCTTTTCCTTTTCAATGCTCTTGATTTCAATCATCCTCACGATATACGACGAGTTTTACAGCTTCCACTCGGAGATACACCACATCGTCCTAAAGATTGAGCTGATTGTAAGCGGAATCATCGCCTTTGAGCTTATCGGGCGCTTTATCCTGACGGAGAACAAACTGAGGTTCCTCTTCAATCCCCTTACGCTCATAGACCTCCTTGCGCTTATCCCCCTCTTTCAACCCTTCAGAACCGTCAGGTTTATCGTCCTGATAGCGAGACTTCTCAGAATCACATACAGGTATCGTTTCTTCTTTGAGTTTTTGAGGAATATATTCAAGGAGTTCGGGTATGAACTTGTCTTTGTTTTTTCCCTCTTTTTCGTTTTCCTATTTTCAATACTCTTAATAGTTTTTTCGGTTGAGTATATGGGCGGAAACCCGAACATAAAGACCTTGTTTGACGCGGTTTATTACGTTCTCATAACCGCCACTACTGTCGGCTACGGGGATATCACGCCCGTAACGCAGTTCGGGCGTCTTTTGGCTATAACGCTCGGCGTTATGGGTATATTCCTTTTTTCATTAATAACCGCTACGTTCAGCACGGGTTTCTTTCAATACGTTAGTATGTTAAAGGCGGGTATGTTTTCCTTCAGGGAGATGAAGAATCATATCGTTATATGCGGTTGGAACGAAACGGGGGAGGTTCTGCTTGAGGAGCTAAAAAAATACTACGAGTCGCGCGCGGAGAAGATGAAGCCCGTCGTCGTCGTGACGGAGCAAGAACTACAGCCCAGAGAAGAGTTCTACTACAAGAAGGGGGATTTCGTAAAGGAAGAGGTTCTGAAGAACGCGGGTATAGAGCACGCGGATATGGTAATAGTTCTCGCGGAAAAGGGCGTAAACCTGAGCGAGGATTCTATAGATGCGCGCTCAATCCTCGCCGCGATGCTTGCAAGGGACTTAAACCCCCGCGCGACGATTATCCTTGAGATACTCCTCAGGGAAAACGCAAAGACGATAAAGAGAAAGAGGATAGTTGATTACTTGATAGTTGACGGGGAGATAGTGGGCTTTATGATTTTTAACTACCTAAAGCAGAGGGACATACCGAAAATCATGGACCTCCTTATGAACGAGGTTGATTACGTTGAGCTGAGGGTAGAGGAAGAAAAGACCGTAAAGGAGATTCTGGAAGAGCTGGGGAAGGGCTACAGCGTTCTGGGTGTAAAGAGGGGGGACGATATCATACTGCTACCGGACCCGGACTTTGAGGTTGAGGAGGGGGACATACTCATCTTGGTCAGAAAAAAAACTTAAAATTAAACCCTATGGGTTATCGTGTCGCCATAGTGGGTGCGACCGGTGAGGTCGGTCGTGCTTTTTTACGGGTTCTTGAGGAGAGGAATTTCCCCGTTGATGAGCTTGTCCTGTTTGCTTCGGAGCGTTCCGCGGGCAAGAGGTTAACCTTCAAAGGAGAAGAGTATACGGTAAGGGACCTCTCAAAGGAGGGGTCCTTCAAGGGTATAGACATAGCCCTTTTTTCCGCGGGAGGAAGCGTCTCAAAGGAGTGGGCGCCTAAGTTCGCAAAGGACGGGGCGGTCGTTGTGGACAACTCCTCCGCCTGGAGGATGGACCCCGACGTTCCCCTCGTCGTTCCGGAGGTAAACCCCGAAGACGTGAAGGACTTCAAGAAGAAGGGAATCATAGCAAACCCGAATTGCTCAACGATTCAGATGGTCGTCGCGCTGAAGCCCATATACGACTTTGCGGGGGTAAAGAGGGTCGTTGTCTCAACCTATCAGGCGGTCTCCGGAGCGGGAGCAAAAGCCATAGAAGACCTAAGGAAACAAACGAAGGCTTGGTGTGAGGGAGAGCCTATACCCCCCGCGCAGAAGTTTCCCCACCCGATAGCTTTTAACGTCCTTCCGCACATAGACGTCTTTTTTGAGGACGGATACACGAAGGAAGAGAATAAGATGCTTTACGAGACGAGGAAGATACTCCACGACCCCGATATAAGGGTTTCCGCGACGTGTGTAAGGGTTCCCGTCTTTTACGGACACTCCGAGAGCGTATCAATGGAAACGGAAAAGGAAATCTCACCCGAGGAGGCAAGGGAGCTGCTCAAGAAAGCGCCCGGTGTTGTGGTCGTTGACGAACCAAAAAGCAACCTCTACCCCCTCCCCATACACGCGGAGGGAAGGGACGAGGTGTTCGTGGGGAGGATAAGGAAGGACAGAGCTTTTGAGCGGGGGCTCAGTATGTGGGTCGTGGCGGACAACATAAGGAAAGGCGCTGCCACGAACGCGGTTCAGATAGCGGAGCTTCTGGTTCGTGAAAACCTCATATAAGGAGGTAGGAGCCTTGACGGACGTAAAGCACGTTGACGAAGCCCTTGAGGTTCTTAAGAACGCCAAGGTGGTCGCGGTCGTCGGTATATCACCGAAACCCGAAAGACCCTCATACTACACAACCGAGAAGGTTATAAAGAAGGGAAAGCATAAGGTTTACCTCGTAAACCCGCGTTACGCGGGTCAGGAGATTTTCGGTATAAAGGTTCTCCCATCCCTGAAAGACGTTCCCGAACCCATAGACATCGTGAACGTTTACAGAAACCCAGCCCACGCGGAGGAGGTGATAAAGGAAGCCCTTGACGTGGGCGCTAAGGTTGTGTGGTTCCAGCCCGGGGCGGAAAACCCGGAGGTAATAGAGCGCTACAAAGACAAGATAAAGATAATTTCAAACGCTTGTATAGGGGTTGAGGCGGGCTACCTGTGATTTATCTTTAATCTTTCGGGAGTGAAATATGCTCGGATGGATAGCCAAGAAAATCATAGGCACAAAGAACGAAAGGGAGATAAAGCGCCTCAGGAAGTTCGTTCAAAGGATTAACGAACTTGAGAAGGAGCTTGACAAACTCCCGAACAAGGAGCTCGTTGCGCTCGGGAAGGAGCTTCACGAAACGATAAGGAACACGCCCAAGCTCAAGGAACAAATCGTAAAGGGCGATATAACCGACGAGGTTATAAGGGGTTTTGCTCTCGTCCGTGAGGTTGCAAAGAGAACCCTCGGTCTTAGGCACTTTGACGTTCAACTAATCGGGGGTCTTGTCCTTCACGAGGGAAAGATAGCGGAGATGAAGACCGGGGAGGGGAAAACGCTCGTCGCTACCGCTCCCGCGGTTGTGAACGGTATGACGGACGAGGGTGTTCACATAGTCACGGTGAACGACTACCTCGCCCGAAGGGACGCCCAGTGGATGGGACCCATATACAAGTTCCTCGGGCTTGACGTCGGTGTAATTAATTCCGACGGGAGGACTTATCTCGTTGAGTGGGCACAGCCCGAAAAAGCCCGGGAAGCTATAGAGAAAGACCTGAGGGTTTGGAAAAAGGGCTTCTTTGACGAGATTCTTCCCTCGGACGCTATAGACCTTCAGGCTAAGAAGGCTTTCTTTACCGCGCTGAGGGAGGTTGAGCAAAGGAGGAAGGCTTACGAGGCTCACATAACATACGGGACGAACAACGAGTTTGGTTTTGATTACCTTAGGGATAACCTCGCGTTCTCAAAAGACGAAATCGTTCAGGTAAAGGGGCACAACTACGCCATAGTTGACGAAGTTGACTCAATACTCATAGACGAGGCGAGGACTCCCCTCATAATCTCCGGACCCGCACAGCTGGACAGCAGGATTTACCACATAGCGGACGAGGTTGTGAGGAAGCTAAAGAGGGACGAGGACTTCACCGTTGACGAGAAAAACAGAACCGTAAACCTAACCGAGAAGGGGATAAAGAAGATAGAAAAGATGCTCAATATAGACAACCTTTACGACCTCAAGCACATTGACCTCCTTCACGCGATACTCCAATCAATACGGGCGCACCACCTCTTTAAGCGGGACGTTCACTACATCGTTCGGGACGGCGAAGTTTTAATAGTTGACGAGTTCACGGGAAGGGTTCTTCCGGGCAGGAGGTGGTCGGACGGTCTTCACCAAGCCATAGAGGTAAAGGAAGGTGTTCCGGTAAAGGAGGAAAACCAAACCCTCGCGTCGATAACCTTCCAAAACTACTTTAAGCTCTACAAAAAGCTCGCGGGGATGACGGGAACCGCGGAGACAGAAGCGCTTGAGTTTAAGGAGATTTACGGTCTTGAGGTGGTTGTAATCCCGACGCACAAACCGATGATAAGGAAAGACCACCCCGACCTCGTCTTCAAGACAAAAGAGGAAAAGTGGGAGAGGGTCGTTGAGGAGGTCTTTCTTAACCACCTCTTCGGGAGACCCGTCTTAGTGGGAACCGTCTCAATAGAGGACAACGAGAAACTCTCCTCTCTTCTTAAGAACAAAAAGCTCCTAAAAGAGCTCTCCCAGAGGGAGAGCTTCAAAAAAAGGGTGGAAAAACTCGCAAAGCGCCTCGGCATACCCCAAGAGGAGGTAAACAAGAGGATAGAGGAGATAACGAAAAAGGG